>CAYPWA010000041.1:0-6461 GCA_964414325.1 uncultured Sulfurovum sp.
CGCACCGTATCGCACCGGATATCCCCGTGCACCTCTCCACACAGGCGAATGTGATGAATGCGATGGATGCGGAGGTCTATTATGATCTTGGGGTCAAGCGTATCATCGTTGCCCGTGAGATCAGTCTCAAGGATTGTGAAGCGATCAAGTCCCATCTGCCCGATCTGGAGTTGGAGGTTTTCGTGCACGGATCGATGTGTTTCGCCTACAGCGGTCGTTGTCTCATCTCCGCACTGCAGACCGGGCGCGTACCCAACCGCGGCAGCTGTGCGAACGACTGCCGTTTTCCTTACGAGATCTATGCGCACAACCCCGAAAGCGGAACGACCTTCAGGCTTGACGAGGAGGAGGGGATCGGTACCTACATTATGAACGCCAAAGATATGAACATGGCATCCCATATCGATGAGATCCTCAGCAGCGGCGTGATCGATTCGCTCAAGATCGAAGGACGTACCAAATCTCCCTACTATGCCGGTGTGGTCACCAAGGCGTATCGTCACGCCATCGATGACTACTATGCCAAAGACTTCGACCCCAAGCGCTATCAGAAAGAGTTGAACACCACGCAGAACCGTGGGTTTACCGATGCCTATCTGATCTCCCGTCCGTTCGACCGAAATGACACCGAGTCGCAGGGCTTCTCCATTCAGTACGGTACCCATCAGGTAGCGGGTCTGGTCAACGAAGAGGGGACAAGCTGGAAGTGCAAGGACAAGACCTGTGTGGGAGATACGGTCGAGATCGTACTGCCTGTAGGTACGAAGGTAGAAGAGGTGGACAACGAGATCGGTAGGATCGAAGAGGTTGCAGGGCAGTACTGGCTGACCTTCAAGAAGATCGAGACGGTTGAGGGCAAAGAGCGCGAATGTGTCCATAGCGGCTATCTCGAACCCATCAAGCTCCCCGCGAAACTGCCCGGTTATACGATCCTTAGACGACGCATTGACGAGGCGCTGGAGAAGAAAGGGCTTACTGAAGATTCGACTCCGATGAAGATGGAACCGCGATGTGACGGGTAGCCGTCGGAGAATGTATACTTGAGTACGGTAGGATACTATCGGGTTGAAGTATGCATTCATCGATGGACGTGAACAGGTGCACCCAAGGTGCGGCAACAAAACAACAAGGATTATGCTATGAAATTCGTATCGATCATTATGGGAAGCAAGAGTGATTACGCCATTATGGAAGAGTGTGCCAAGACACTTGTCAAGTTCGGTGTACCGTATGAGATCATCATCTCTTCCGCACACAGAAGTCCGGAGCGTACCAAGAACTATATCAAAACGGCCGAAGAGAAGGGGGCGCAGGTATTTATCGCCGCAGCAGGGATGGCGGCACACCTTGCCGGTGCCGTAGCCGCATCTACGACCAAGCCGGTACTGGGTGTACCGATGGAGAGCGGTCCGCTTAAGGGTGAGGATGCACTTCTCAGTACGGTGATGATGCCTGCAGGGATGCCCGTAGGGACACTTGCCATCGGGAAAGCGGGTGCGGTCAACGCTGCCTATCTTGCCATTCAAATCATGGCGCTGCAGGATGACGAACTGCGTGTGAAGCTTCAGGAAGATCGCATCTCCAAAGCCAAAAAGGTCGAGCTCGACTCCTCCGAGATCGAAGTGATCCTCTAAACCGTAGGGGCAGACCCATGTGTCTGCCCACTCGCGATATAGCCTGCGGGTTGGATTATATCTATAGCGGTAGATATCATCGAATCCATATCAAAACCATCAAAAGAGAGAAATGTATGAATAACAATGCCATCACTTTCAGCGAACTACTCCTCAAACTCCAGCAGTTTTGGGCGGCACAGGGGTGCAATATCGTACAGCCTTACGACCTGCCTGCGGGAGCAGGGACATTCCATCCGGCGACACTGCTGCGCAGTCTGGATGCCAAGCCGTGGAGTACGGCGTATGTCGCGCCCAGCCGCCGTCCGACAGACGGGCGTTACGGTGAGAACCCCAATCGTCTGGGAGCGTACTATCAGTTTCAGGTTCTCATCAAGCCAAGCCCGGATAACATTCAGGAGCTATATCTAAAGTCATTGGAGTTTTTGGGGCTTAATCTCAAAGAGCACGATATCCGATTTGTCGAGGACAACTGGGAGTCACCGACACTGGGTGCGTGGGGGCTTGGCTGGGAGGTCTGGCTGGATGGGATGGAGGTGACGCAGTTCACCTATTTCCAGCAAGTCGGTGGGATCGCGTGCGATCCGGTAGCCGTGGAGATCACCTACGGTACGGAGCGTCTGGCGATGTACCTTCAGGGGGTCGAAAGTGTCTTTGATATCGTCTGGAACCGCAACGGCGATGAGGTGACCACCTATGCGGACGTACACAAAGAGAGCGAGTATGAGTTTAGCAAGTACCACTTCGAGGTGGCAACGGTCGAGAAGCTCTTTGCCCACTTTGACGATGCCAGTGAGGAGTGCAAACGCTGTCTGGATGCCGGACTCCCTCTGCCGGCATACGACCAGTGTATGATCGCATCGCATGCCTTCAATGTCCTCGATGCCCGCAAAGCGATCTCACAGGCGCAGCGCCAGAACTATATCCTCAAAGTCCGCGAACTCGCCATCGGATGTGCACAGCTCTACAAGGAGCAGGAGGAGGAGCGTAACAAGAGGGTAAGAGGATAATATCCTATTAAAGGTATGTGATGAAACTACAAGAGATCTATGACCATTTAAACACACTCAGCCCCTTTGAGCTTCAGGAGAAGTGGGACAACTCCGGACTTATCGTCGGTGATCTGAGGCGTGAAGTATCGCAGATTGTTGTTTCACTTGATATTGATGAAGTAATGATTGAGGAGGCGAGGGAGGGGACACTTTTTGTGGTGCATCATCCGCTGATCTTCGGAAAGCTTTCCCAACTTGATTTTGCCACCTATCCTGCCAATCTCATCGAGAAGTTGATCCTCAAACGTCAGTCACTCATCGCGATGCACACCAACTTCGACCAGACGCATCTGAACCGTTATGTCTTTGAGACGGTACTGGGATTTGAGCCGGATGCGCAGAAGCCATTTGTGTTGGAAGCTCAGGTTGACTTGAGCGCTGAAGCGTTGTATGCACTGTTGCGTGAACGACTGGGGCTGGAGAGTCTCAAGGTGGTCTCTCCCAAACCGCACATTACCTCAATCGCGCTCTGTACGGGAGCGGGTGCTTCGCTGATCGACGAGGTGGAGGCAGACTGCTTTCTGACCGGGGATATCAAGTATCACGATGCGATGAAAGCCGAGAGCCTCGGGCTGATGATGGTCGAGATCGGACACTACGAGAGTGAGCGCTTTTTTGCCGAGATGATGGCAGAGGAATTGAAAGGTTTAGCTATTTTGGTTATAATTGCGAATTCTAAAAACCCGTTTCATTTTGAAACACTATGAAAATTCCTCAAAACTCCTAAAGGATAGAGATTGAATAAACATCTAAAAGAACTGATCGAACTCTCAAAGATCGATAAAGCGATCGACAGCTACAACCCGCAGATCGAAGCGGCTGACAAGAAAGTAGCAAAAGTACAGAAAAAGATCGATGCGGCTCAGGAGGAGCTTGATGCGCTCAATGGGGAGATCGCTCAGAACGAAGAGAAGATCAAGGCGTTCGATGAGCAGCTGACCCTACTTAAAGAGCAGCTTGAATCCAATGCCAAAAAAGCCAAAGAGATCTCCACAGAAAAAGAGATGAAAGCCCTCTCGCTTGAAGAGGATATCGCCAAAGAGAAGATGAACTTCGCCAATGAAGAGATCGAGCGTCTTCAAGGGGTTAACGAGACCAAAAAAGAGCTTGCAAAAGAGGCCGAAGAGAAGCTTGCTGAGCTTCAGGAAAAGTTCAATGAAGTGAACGAAGAGGTCTCTAAAGAAAAAGCCGAGATCGAAGCTTCCAAAGCGGAGCTTTTCATCAAAAGGCAAGAGTTGAGCAGAGATATCGAGCAGAAGGTTCTTTCATTTTACGAGAAGATCCGTGTTTGGGCAGGTAACACAGCGGTTGTTCCTGTTAAAAAGCAAGCGTGTTACGGCTGTTATATGAAACTCAACGACAAGACCTACGCCGAAGTGATTAAAGGCGAAGAGATCGTCAATTGCCCTCACTGCGGTCGTATTCTCTATATTGAGACGGAGACAGCAGAAGCGTAACCATAGAAGTGCTCAGTGCTTAGCATTGAGTGTTTAGAAAAGTGAAGCCCTGCTTCACCAAAAAGGTCGGATAGTGTTTTTTTATCTCTATACGCTTTTTTCCGTACTGATCTACCTTGTCTCTCTTCCTCTCTTATTGCTACTCTCTTTCAAAACAAAGTATAAGTATTCCATCCCTGCACGTTTTTTTCTATGGAAGAATCCGCCGCTCAAAGAAGGAGGCATCTGCTTTCACTCCTGTTCGTTCGGTGAGGCCAAGGCGATCAAACCGCTGGTCGATGCATTGCCTGCTGAAGCACTGCGAATGACAACAACAACCCAGACAGGCAAAGAGGTGATTGAGGGCTATACAGACCAGAGCCGCTATCTTCCTTTTGAGCCTCTGCTGTGGGTGTGGATAAGACCTCAGAAGGCACTGGTCGTGATGGAGGCGGAGTTTTGGTATCTGCTCTTTGCTCTTGCTAAAAGAGGCGGTGCGAAGACACTGTTGATCAATGCCCGTATGAGTGACCGATCCTTTCCTAAATATTTGCGTTTCAAGTGGTTCTACCAAAAGATATTTTTACACATTGATGAGGTCTATGCGCAAACAGTACTGGATAAGGAGCGACTTGAAATGCTTGGTGCCACTTCAGTAAAGGTGATAGGCAACATCAAACTTGCAGACCTCCCCGCACCTACAAAAAATCTTCATAAACCCGAAGGTCTGACCGTCTGTGCCGCAAGTACCCACGAGGGGGAAGAGGAGATGATCTTTGAAGCATTCAATGCTTTCAAAGAGGAGCACTCCGATGCCAAACTGATCCTCGTACCGCGCCATCCGGAACGCTTTGACAAGGTTGCAGCACTGCTGGCATCGTTCGCCTCTGCCAAGGGGTATGGTTGGCATCGCTACAGTGAAGATGAGAGCCTTCAAGATGATATCGTACTGGTCGATCGTCTGGGCGAACTTGTCAACCTCTATGCGATCAGCGATATCGTCATTCTTGGAGGCTCGTTCGTACCTGTCGGTGGGCACAATGCTGCCGAAGCGGCACAGTTTGGCTGTCGCATTATCTCTGGACCGCACTACTTCAACCAACGGGAGATCTTCGATGCGATCGAGGGGATCGTCATTGCAGAGGTATATGACCTTCCACGAAGACTTCAGCAGTTCGGACAGATTAAGCCTGCTAGACTCAAATACCACAGTGATCTCTTACCACTTATCGACAGGCTGACGGAGATATCGTCAAAGGGGGCTTGATGATGAATTATGGTATGCTTACACTATCTATTAACGGACAATGAAGATGTTCTACAGCATACATGATGATCGTGTCACCCTGCGTATCAAGGCACAGCCTGCAGCAAGCAAGAACGCTTTTTGTGAGATCTACGGTGATGATGCGATCAAGATCCGTATCAAGGCACCGGCAGTCGAGGGAGCGGCGAACAAAGAGTTGGTCAAGTTCCTCTCCAAAAGTTTCAAGACTCCTAAGAGCGATATCCTCTTCAAAAGCGGACAGCATTCCAAAGTAAAGATCGTCGAGTTTCCGCTCACGCCGCAGTTTCAGGCATGGGTCGAAACAGTACAATAAAGGAAAACAGATGGCAAGAGAAAAAGCCTACAAAGTATTGGCAGAGCAAAAAGGGCTCTCCAACAAAAAAGCCAAAGAGCTGATCGACCGCGGTCTGGTCTTTGTCGGTGACAAGCAGGTCAAGATCGCACGTGCAGAGCTGAGTACGGAGACGAAGTTTCGTATCGAGTACCCCAGTGACATCGAGATCATCTATGAGGATGAGGATATCGTTGCGGTCAACAAACCCGCACAGGTGGACAGCTACGACATACAGGATGCCATCGAAGGTGCCGAGCTGCTGCACAGGCTCGATCGTGATACATCGGGTGTGCTGCTCTTGGGGCGCAACGAGGATTTCATTAAAAAAGCGATCAACGAATTCAAGAACCGACGGGTAGAGAAGCACTATGTTGCCTGGGTTGAAGGGGTGGTCTGCGAAGCCATCGAGATCGATGAACCGATCCATACGATCAAGAAGGGGAAGGCATTTTCAATGATCGATCCGGTACGCGGTAAAAAGGCGCATACACTGGTCAAGCCCGAAGAGGTGCAGGGCAAAAAGTCCAAAGTGCACATTGAGATCACTACCGGACGTACCCATCAGATCCGTGTCCATCTGGCACATGTGGGACATCCTATCGTCGGGGATGCACAGTATGGCAGCCGTACGCAGTCCAAGCGTATCTTGCTGCACTCTGCCAAGATGCGGCTTTTTGACCGTACCTATGAAGCCCCCGAGCCCAAAGATATCGAAAG
>CAYPWA010000041.1:6561-8564 GCA_964414325.1 uncultured Sulfurovum sp.
GGTAAACAATGTTCGATACATTAACCGACAGTTTCAAAAATGCCATCGGAAAGATCCGTTTTCATGATGATGAGAAAGCACTCAAAAAGGCGACGACAGAGCTGAAAAAGTCACTGCTCAAAGCCGATGTCCACCACAAGGTGGTCAAAGATCTCATCACCGACGTAGAGCGTGAAACCAAGAAAAACGGTGTGGGAAAGGACAATTTCCTGCACGCACTACAGCACAAACTGACCGATATCCTTACTATCGAAGGGGCACCCAAGGGCTTTACCTTCGCTTCCAAACCGCCAACGGTCGTACTGATGATCGGTCTTCAAGGATCGGGTAAAACTACGACAACTGGAAAGCTTGCCTACTTCCTTAAAGAGCAGAAGAAGAAAAAGGTACTTGTTATCGCAGCCGACCTTCAGCGTCTTGCCGCGGTAGAGCAGCTGCGACAGATCACCTCGCAGATCGAGGTCGATCTGGTCGCCGACGAGGATGCCACCCCTGAGGAGATCGTCAAAAGAGGACTCAAAAAGGCAGAGGATGAGCTCTATGATGTCGTTCTGATCGATACCGCCGGTCGTCTGGCGATCGATGAGGAACTCATGGAGGAGCTGGTACGTGTCAAAGAGGTGGCACAGCCTGATGAGCTCTTCTATGTCGCGGATGCGATGACAGGACAGGATGCTGTGCGCACAGCCCAGACCTTCAAGGAGAAGATCGGTATCACCGGTGTGATCCTCACCAAGTTCGACGGCGACTCCAAAGGGGGTGTGGCACTGGGACTTACGCAGCAGGTAGGTGTGCCGCTGCGCTTTATCGGTGCGGGTGAGAAGATGCCCGACCTGGAGCAGTTCATCTCCGATCGTATCGTCAGCCGTCTGATGGGTGCGGGAGATGTGGAGTCTCTGGCAGAGAAAGCCGCTGCGGCGATCGACCCCAAAGAGGCGAAACGCATGACGCAGAAGATCAAGAAGGGGCAGTTCAACTTCAACGACTTCCTTGATCAGATGGAGCAGATGAAAAAGCTGGGAAGCATGAAGTCAATCATGTCGATGATCCCGGGGATGGGCAATATGGCAAAACAGATCGGCGATATGGATCTGGAGAACTCCGAGGAGATCCGTATGATCAAAGCGATGGTCTCCTCCATGACACCCAAAGAGCGGGAGAACCCCGATCTGCTCAACAATATGCGCAAACGCCGTATCGCTGCGGGTGCGGGTCTGGATCAGGCAAAGGTCAACCGTGTGCTCAAGCAGTTCAAGAGTGCTGCCAAGATGGCGAAGAAACTTTCGGGAAAAGGCGGGATGAAGCAGATGCAGGATCTGATGAAACAGATGCAAGGCGGCGGTGGCTTCCCCGGTATGCCGCGCTAAACCTTACAGATGCACCGTTTCTTTCTCTTTTTGGGCTGTGCTCTTTCTCTGTTGGGTGCAGATCCACTGAGCCGATTTCATCAGACCCGAGAGGCGTGTGAGGTACACAAGCGTGCTTCTGCCTGTGCCTTGATGTACAGTTACTATGTGCTTAACAAGCAGACTTTCGTACCGGGTTTCAAAGCCGATCTCAAAAAAGCGCTTCATTATGCCAAGAAAGCATGTGATCTCGGGGATGAGGATGGATGTTATTTTGCAGGGATGACACTCTACTACGGAGACGATTGGGAAAAGATCGAACGTGACAGAGAAAAAGGCAAAGCCTATATCAAAAAAGCCTGTAAAATGGGTAAAGCGGATGTCTGTAGCTATTTTCCCTAAATTTAGACAGAATTAAAAATTATTTGGATATAATCGCGTTCCAAAAGTCTTGATGAGTGCGTTGGGTCATTAAAAAGCAGTTGTCAGGACTTATGACGACAACAGGGCGCTGATCCTCCGGTGCTTCCGTTGCAACCTATCAAAAGAACCATAACTTAAAGGACAGAAAATGACAGTGATCAGAATGACTAGAATGGGTAGAAAAAAGAAACCGTTTTACAGAATCGTCGTAACAGACAGCAGAAAGAGAAGAGA
>CAYPWA010000042.1:0-8468 GCA_964414325.1 uncultured Sulfurovum sp.
TGCGCTTTCACAGTGGTTACAGCGCAGTGGTGTGAAGTTTCTGCTGGTATCCGGGAATGTCCCGATATCGATATATTTGACACGCAGACGCCATGAACTGAGTGGAACATTGTTTTCCACTTTACACGCGATCTCACAACCTTTACAACCCATACACAGGTTGAGGTCAACTAAGAAACCTAGTTTCATACTTCCTCCTTGATTTGATGATCCGTAATGCCTTATTTGAGGGTAACAACAGTGCTATGACCACCGCTACTACTATTAAATAAGATTACTTAATACCATTTAATTGTAATACATAAACTGTTAACTTCAAATGAGTTTTGAGAGAAAAGAGGATTTTTCTTTAATTGTGCGTAAAAATGTACAGACACAGCAGATTTTACAACGTATATTCAATCATTCTCATTGCCCTGATCAGCAAAATGAATGGTTGACGATCTTGTATTTAAATTGCTCTATTTTATTCGTCAGGAAGTGCATTTTGCGCAAGGGAGAACCCAAAAACCGATCCCTCTCCAAGCTTGCTTTCGATCTCCAGTTCGGTATCATGCAGTCCCAGAATGGTCTTGACGATCGAAAGTCCCAACCCCATAGAGTTGTCCCAGCTGTGTGTACCGGAACGGTAAAACTTCTTGGTCACCTTTTCGATGTCCTCTTCGCTAATACCGACACCGTGATCACGCACTTGCACCGAACAGTCTTTCCCGATATGCACCTCTACATCCTCTTTGGAGTACTTCAGTGCATTCTCGATCAGATTTTTGAGCACGACATCCATCAAGGTACGATCCGCTTCTACCATACACTTCTCACCGAACAGATCGATCCTGCGATGCTTGTATTTCTCCTCGAGAGAACGCTTGACTTCCTGTGCGAGGGCATAGAGATCGAAACAACTTTTATGGAGGGTCGCTTCACCGCTCTCGAATTTGTTCCAGAGGATCAGCCTACCAAGAAGTGCCTCGATCTTGTTACCGTTGTTGTAGATCTTCTCCAGGAACTTCTCCTGAAGAGCAGAAGGGATATCGGGATCTTCCCTGAGTGTCTGAGAATAACCCATGATCGAAGCGATAGGATTTCTGAACTCATGCGCGATGGCGGAGATCATATCGGCACGCTGACGGTTCTTTAGCTTGAGTTTGGCATTGTAACGTTGCTTGATATCCTCTCGCTTCTTCGCCTTCTTGAGTGCCTTGATCAAGCTTTCATTCAGATCTTCGAACTCCTGTGTGAAAAAGCGCGCCTTGTACTCCAGTTCATCGAGTGTATCGAGATTGGCGATGTAGTTGTTGAGTGTGACAAGCTCTTTTTGCATCTCCTTTGCACCGCGGTATGTGGCATAGGTAAAGAGGATAAATGCCGCAGCCACCAATGCGATCGCCAGCATATTCTGTTCAATATCTTCGTTCATCCAGAGCAATAGCACGACAAAAAGTATGAATATCATCACAGAGACAGAGATGATCCTTGCCATGATATACTCTGTGAAGTGGGGACGCCTAAAAATCAATGCTTACCCTTTGAAGGTTTTTCCAATGCCCAGACCTTCTGCTCTATCTCTTTGAAGAAACTAAGGAAATCCTCTACATTGTAGTACCCTTCTACGCTCACAATCACCTTTTTGTCTGGATAGAGAAAAAAGATCGTCGGCACACCCCTGATAGAAGGAAGCATTGACATCGCCTTTTTGTCCTGCTCATCCACTCTGACATTGATATAGGAGGAGAGCTTCTGTGTTACGCTCTCATTACTTAACGTACGATAGCGCATCTTCTTGCACCATCGACAGTGTTTTCCCTTTACCATCACCATAACAAGCTTGTGCTCTTGTCGTGCCTGCTGAAGTGCTTGCGCAAGATCTTTTTGCCAAACGATATCCGAAGCGCTTAGCAGGCTATATATGGCAAACCATACAATGAGAAGATATTTCATGATGATCCTTTATTCGAAACGACTGACAAGATCGGAAAAGACCCTGTAGAGTCCCTTGACCTCATCGACAGAGGTACGTTCGTTAGGAGCATGGATCGTGTCATTGATGACACCGAACTCTACCACATCGATACCGTACGCACCCATAAAACGCGCATCGCTCGTACCGCCGGCGGTGGAGAGTTTCGTATCCACACCCGTTACTTCCATGATACTCTGACGTATTGTCTTTACGATCCTGGAGTTACGATCAGTCACGAACGGATAAGAACCCTGGGTCAGATCAAGTGTATAATCCAATCCCTCAAGTACCTTTGATAGATGAAGTCTCACATCCTCCTGTGTCGTTTTCGTAGAGTTACGTACATTAAACATGATTTTCAGCTCTCCAGGGGTGACGTTGGTGACCTCCATCCCCCCACGGATATCGGTAATAACCATCTGCGAGGGTGCGAAATCATCATCCCCCTTATCGAGATTCACACCGGCAAGCTGCTGCAGAAGCGGTGCAATCCGATGCACCGGATTGTCAGCTTTTTCCGGATAGGCAGCATGCCCCTGTCGCCCGTGGATCGTCAGGTATCCGTTGATCGATCCGCGCCGTCCTATCTTGATCGCATCACCGAAACGCTCCTCACATGTCGGCTCCGCCACGACACAATAATCCGGTAACATTCCAATCTCTTTGAGGTGTGCGAGCATGATCTGCGTCCCATAGGTTGCGTCACCCTCTTCATCGGAGGTCAGCAGCAGCGAGAGCGTACCGTTAAAGGTTTCGGTCTCTCTAAGCGTCTGCACGAATGCCGCGACACCGCTCTTCATATCCTGTGTACCACGGGCGTAGATCTTTCCCTCTTTAATCACCGGAACGAACGGATCGGTCTGCCATCCTTTTCCCGGTGGTACCACATCGACATGTCCGGCAAAGCAAAGATGATCACCCTCTCCGAACTTTTTATAGAGAAAAAGATTTTTCACACCACCTTCATTGACCCATATCTCCTCATATCCTTGCAAATACGATCGTATATATGCCAGTGAACCCGCATCGTCAGGTGTGATCGACTCAAAACTGAGTAGTTTCAAAAAAAGATCGATCACATCAAGGTTGTTAGCTTGCATCATTGAACCTTTCTATCATACAGAGGTAGTCCTCAATATTCTCAAATCGGTGGTTACCGCCCTCTTCGACGATCACTCGATGATCTTGGTACAAGGCTTTTGCTTTACGATAATCGAGCACCTCATCCCCACTCTGAAGCAGTACAAGATAGGTACCCCTGCAAAGAGCGACCCTGTAGTGTTTCATCTGTTCCAGATAGACCGCTTTGAACTCGAATACCTCCCCGTCGCAAAACCGTTCCTGCCATCCCACATAAGGCAACAGCGTTTCATAAGGTACGACAGAGGGGTTGATCAGAACTGCTTTCAGTCCGAACTTCTCTGTCAGATACGTGGCATAGAAGCCGCCCAGAGAAGAGCCTACAAGCAGTGTGTAACCATGTTCTTGGATCATCTCTTCCAAAAGAGTGATCGCATCATTGGGGGAAGGAGGAAGATCCGGGGTATCGACACGATCACTACCAAAATAGCGTGAAAGTGCCTTAGATTTCTGCCCTACACCGCAGCTTGAGAAACCGTGAATGTAAAGCAGTCCGGACATCTTAGCGTTCTATATGCCCCTGATAGGTAACGATACCACCGTAATGGTTGATCGCTCTTTCCATGCCATTGCTTTTGAACACATGCTGTACCTGTCCGCTTCTGCTCCCGGTACGACAGGTGAAGATCACGGCTTTGTCCTTATACTCATCTAAAAATGACTGAGCCCACTGCTGGAAAGTAGACGTGGGTTTGAGCATATCGACACCTTTGATGTGTCCCATCTCATACTCCATATCCTCACGTACATCTACCAGTAAAAAATCGGCTTCGCCCCTCTCTCTTGCTTCAAGCAGTGTTTCAAGGTCATCCGATGTAACGTTCTCTTTAGCCAATAATTCATGCATAGCTTGCTTCCTTTTATCATGAGTGACGGAAATACTCCATCCAAAAATAGTCGCGTATTATACCATACTATGCTTGGTTAACTATTCGCCTTGACATACTCTGGTGTACAGAAAATACCGCAGTGGCATTTTCCTTCTTCCGGGATCTCTTTCTCCAAAGCAGGAGCACAAGGGCAAACACGATCGTCAACGCTCTTGAACTTACCTGGTTTCGCCGGATCCTCCTCTACCATGAAACAGGGGCAGAAACGCTTACCGTAGAGCAGTTTGTTTCTCGCAAGCCCCATAATGACACCTTCATTGACATCTTCGATAGGGTGATACTCGAACCCGAACTGTGCACAGACCTTATCAGTGAACTTTTTTGTCTTCTCCAACTCATCAAGAAATTCCTGTGAGCTCATATCCAGTTGTTGCAACATAACATATCCTTTTGCGTATGATTTGTGTAGATTGTATGTTGTTATATCTTAAACCAAATTAATATATAATGGGAAAAAACCTACAAATCACCAAACAGGCACATTATTATGCAGATAGACCATACACTTTTGGCAAAATTGGAAAAACTTTCACATCTTCGTATTGCTGAAGAGAAAAAAGAGGAGGTTATGGACCAGCTGACCGAGATCCTTGGCTACATCGAGAACCTAAACGAACTCGATACGGAAGGGCTAAGTCCCGCATTCTCGACACTTGAAGGTGGTACACCGCTCAGGGAGGACACACCTCGGGATGAGAGTAGCATCGCGCAGAAGATCCTCGGACATGCACCTCATGCAGAGGATGACTTTTTCATCGTCCCTGCGATCATTGAGTAGATTCTACCCATGATTGAAATATACGGCATTAAAAACTGTGACAGTGTCAGAAAAGCACTGAAGTTCCTCAAGTCTCATGACCTTGACTACCGTTTCATCGATTTCAGGGAGACCCCGGTCGATGAAGCAACCATACGACACTGGCTTGAACGAAGCGAGCTTAAAACACTCTTCAATACCCGAGGTACGACCTATCGCACCCTCAAACTCAAAGAGATGAACCTAAACGACGATGAGAAGATCGAATGGCTTGCCAAAGAGAACATGCTGATCAAACGACCGGTGATCGTCTTTGATGACAAAGTGATCATTGGCTATAATGAAACCGAATATTTAGACAAACTACTCAGCTAAAGGATACCCATGGCTACTTTCGACATCAAAAAACTGCTCCAGAGCGTCGTCGCACACGGTGCTTCCGACCTTCACCTTGTCAGCCGATCCGAACCCCAGATCAGACTTGACGGCAAACTCAAACCGGTCAATCTGCCCAAACTGACAGGAGAGGACATCGAAGAGATGGCATACTCCCTGATCACAGAGAAACAGAAACAGCACTTCGAAGAGCATAACGAACTGGATTTTGCACTACTTCTACCCGGAATCGGTCGTTTCAGGGCAAACTATTACAAAGTACTCGGAGATACAGCTGCAGCCTTCAGAATCATCCCTATCGATATCCCTTCTCTTGACGATCTTGGTGCACCACCGGTATTTAAAAAGCTCGTCAAACGTGAAAAGGGGTTGATCCTCGTTACCGGACCAACAGGATCTGGTAAATCAACCACCCTTGCGGCACTACTCAATGAAATCAACCTCTATGAACCCAAACATATCGTAACAGTTGAAGATCCTGTGGAATTTATCCATGAAAATAAAAAATCAGTCTTCTCTCACAGAGAAGTTGGGGAAGACACTAAAAGCTTTGCTACGGCACTCAAGTATGTCCTCCGTCAGGATCCCGATATCATCCTGATCGGGGAGATGAGGGACAAAGAGACTATCGCCGCTGCACTGACCGCTGCAGAGACTGGTCACCTCGTATTTGCGACCCTGCATACCTCCTCAGCTCCAGGTACCATCAACCGTATTATTGATGTCTTCACCGGAGATGAACAACCACAGATCCGTGCTATGATTGCATCATCACTGGTTGCAGTCATCGCTCAGTCTCTACTGCCAAAACTTGGTGGCGGACGTATTGCCGCACATGAGATTCTCGTTACAAACCACGCAATTGCCAACCTTATTCGTGAAGATAAAGTACATCAGATATACTCTCAGATGCAGCTTGGTCAAGGCGATACGGGAATGCAAACGCAGACACAAGCACTGCTCAAATACATCAGAGACGGAAAGATAGGCAGGGATGTTGCACTGCAGTATGCCAACAAACCTGATGAACTCTCTAAAGCTGTCACACACTAAAGCGTTTTCAGTGTGATTTGTCGATACAATACGAAAAATTTTTGAAGTGAGCAGAGATGGAAAACTTTACCATGGTCGGTTTTAACTATTTTGATGTCACCATCGGTGCGATCATACTGCTTTTGGCGGTCAAAGGATTCATGAACGGTGCCATCAAAGAAATCTTCGGTCTAGCAGGTCTGATAGGCGGGGTTTACTTCGCCTCACGTCTTGCCGGGGATGCCGCTACTTTCATTGACAAGAACTTCATCCATATCGAAAATGCTTCTCTTCTCAAACTTCTGGGCTTTATGGCGATCCTGATCATCATCTGGCTGAGTGCCACGATTCTGGGTGCCATCTTTTCCAAACTCACTTCGGCAAGCGGACTTGGATTTATCAACCGTCTGTTGGGGTTTGTTGCAGGGGGTGGAAAATATTTCGTGATCTTTGCGCTGATCGTAACCGCGCTCTCCAATGTCACCCTCATCAAAGAAAACACACAAAAATATGTCAAAGATTCCATGCTCTACCCTATCCTCTATAAAGCGGGAAGTGAGATCATCCATATCGATCCGAAATCGCTTGGTTTTACATCCACATCTACAGAAAAGCATCTCGATAGCAATCATACCACTTCCCAAAAGAGTGGTGATGGAAACTAAAGGAGAGACTATGATCACTTACCCCGTACTCCTCAATCAGTTCAAGACTCTCCTCAAGAGCAACACCCTCAAGTTTACCAAACAGCGGGAGCTGATCCTGAAGTTTCTCTATGAGAACGAGGGGCACTTCACTCCCGAAGATATCTATATGATCATCAAGCAGTCCTATCCGGATGTCAATATTGGGATCGCAACGGTCTATCGTACCCTCTCACTGCTTGAGGACTCCGGGATCGCCAGTTCCATCTCTTTCGGTGCGCAAGGAAAAAAGTATGAACTCGGGCTCAAAAAGCATCATGATCACCTCATCTGCACCGAGTGCGGAGAGATCATCGAGTTTTTTGACGAGACGATCGAAGAACGACAGGAAGAGATCGCCAAAAAATTCAACTTCAAAATGACCGATCACACTATGAAGATTATCGGTCTGTGTGAAAAGTGCCAAAAAGCATAACGCTGCACTTGCGTCAGGAACCCTCTACCGCGTGTTTTTGACCCAAGTCCAGAGAGACAACCCATTTTAGGAGAGACCTTGATATTTGACAATCAATATATCCAAGAACGTATCAAAAAAGCCCAAAAGCTTAGGGAGGAAGGAATCAATCCCTACCCTGCCAATATCACCAAAGGGATGCCCTCTTCGGAGTTCATCGAACATTTTTCCTACGTCAAAGAGCTTGATGCCGATGAGAAAAAAGATGAGAATCAGAGCGTTACCCTGACCGGTCGCATCAAATTCATCCGTATCATGGGTAAAGCTGCCTTTGCCAAGATCGAAGACAGTGACGGAATGGTACAGATCTACTACAACCGTGACGACCTGCCCGAAGGCTACTACAACACCGTTGCCAAAAAGCTTTTCGAGGTGGGTGACATCATCGAAGCGACGGGATTTCCGTTCGTCACGCAGACAGGTGAACTGACCCTGCACTGCAAAGATATCCGCATCGTCTCCAAAGCGATCATGCCGCTTCCCGAGAAGTTCCACGGACTGACCGATCAGGAGATCCGCTACCGCCAGCGCTATCTGGACATGATCATGAACCCCGAGGTCAAAGAGACCTTCGTCATGCGCTCAAAGATCGTCTCCCTGGTGCGCCGCTTCTTTGAAGATCACGGCTTCTTGGAGGTAGAGACCCCGATGATGCACCCCATCCCCGGCGGTGCCAATGCCAAGCCGTTCGTGACGCATCACAATGCACTAGGTGTGGACAGATACCTGCGTATCGCCCCCGAGCTCTACCTTAAGCGTCTGACTGTTGGAGGTATGGAGGCGGTCTTCGAGATCAACCGCAACTTCCGTAACGAAGGGATGGATGCGACCCACAATCCTGAGTTCACCTCCATCGAGTTCTACTGGGCGTACCACAACTACCATGACTTGATGAAGCTAACCGAAGAGCTCTTCGACTATATCTTTGCACAACTGCAACTGCCCAAAAAACTCACCTATGGAGAGATGGAGATCGACTTCACCACTCCGTTTGCGAAGGTACCATTTATCGAGTCACTGACCACCATCGGCGGCGTACCTGAAGAGGTAGCAACCGACAAAGAAAAAGCGATCGCCTATCTCAAAGAGCACGGTATCGAGGTCAATCCGAATCTCACACTGGGCTACCTGCAAG
>CAYPWA010000043.1:0-1847 GCA_964414325.1 uncultured Sulfurovum sp.
ATGTGCGTATATGTAGCATTTTCTTCTCCTATTTGGTTATCGAAGTGTATCGAAACTTAGATAAATAAAAGGTTATGATAATTTGTTTTGTATAGTTCTTATATTGCGTAACATAAAGTGGAGGACTACCCCAAAATAAACAGCGCCAACGCATCACTTAAAAAGAAGTTATCGTTGTAGTAGTGTGTGTGGGTATGCGTAAGTTTTCCCTCTTTGCAGAGAAGTTCCGCTCTCTCTTGCATTTTTTGGGGAAGCAGGTTTCGCTCTATGCCGATGTTTGAGCGTAGTCCCAAAAAGATCTTTTCGGTCACGATATCATCTTCAGAGAGAAGCTCTTCACTGATCTTGAACGGATCATTGATATACCCCTCTATATCCGTTTGCGGATAAAAGCGTCTGTCGTTGAGAAATCCGACCGCACCCGCACCCGCACCGATGTAGTTTTTTAGCTCCCAATAGCCTCTGTTGTGACGGCTCTGGTAGCGACCGAAGTTGGAGATCTCGTAGTGCTCAAAGCTGCTTTTGGTGATTTCTTCGGCAACAAAAAAGGCGAGGGTATCGTTCTCCTGCCTTGCTTGTGGGGTGGCGGCGAATTTCGTGCCCCCTTCGATGGTCAGTTCATAGGCGGAGAGGTGGTCGATAGGCAGAGAGAGTGCCTGTGTGATATCCTTTTGCAGCAGTGCTTCGGTGTCGCCTGCATAGTTGTAGATCAGATCCAAAGAGAGGTGTGTAAAGCCTATCTCTTTGGCAGTCATAACCGCTTCGATAGCTTGCTTTGGGGAGTGGGCACGGTTGAGGGCTTTGAGTTTTTCCGCATCGAAGCTCTGCACACCGAAGCTGACGCGGTTGACTCCGAGCGCTTTCATCCCCTCCAGCCACTCTCTTGTGGCGGAGTTGGGGTTGGCTTCGGTGGTGATCTCGGCATCGTGTCGCAGATAGGGGGAGAGGAGTTCGAAGAGGGGTGCATAGAGTTCCGGATCGACTGTCGAGGGGGTGCCGCCGCCGATGAAGAGAGTTTCAATATCTCCTTTCTGTACCTCAAAACGCTCCAGCTCATAGGCAAGCTGAGTGTGGAGTGCTTTCATATAGGCGTTGCGTGTATCGAATTTGTCCACATAGGAGTTGAAGGCGCAGTAGTGACACTTGGAGTCGCAGTAGGGGATATGGATATAGGTTAACAAAATCGTTCACTTTCATAAGTCTGTAATGGTATTTTAGATAGAATCATATCAGAAATTTCAGAGGTTATCTCTAAAATCACTAGAAGTCTTGGAAGAGATTTCTTTTTACAAATAATTATCGAAGATGAGTAGAAAAGATGCACAATAAAAAGCGTTATCGCCCGAATGTTGCGGCGGTCATACTCTCTTCAAAATATCCGGAAAAATGCGAATTTTTCATTGCACACCGCACAGATATCAGGAATGCGTGGCAGTTTCCCCAAGGGGGCATCGACGATGGGGAGACTCCCCAAGAAGCACTCAGGCGGGAACTGCTTGAAGAGATCGGCTGTAACGATGTGGAGATACTCGGAGAGTTTCCCGAATGGATCACCTACGATTTCCCTAAGGTTGCACGAGGTAAATGCTACCCCTATGACGGTCAGACGCAGAAATATTTTCTCGTCCGTCTCAAGGAGGATGCCAAGATCGATCTCAAAGCATTTGAAGTGCCGGAGTTTGAAGAGTATGAGTTCGTTGCCTATGAGGAGCTGTTTAAAAGAGTGACCTATTTTAAACGCAAAGTCTATCGAAAGGTCATTGACTATTTTATGCAAGAGGGATTGATCTAAATGTTAGTGGTACAGAAATACGGCGGAACAAGTGTCGGTGACCTTGACCGTATCG
>CAYPWA010000043.1:1947-5131 GCA_964414325.1 uncultured Sulfurovum sp.
ATGTTAGTGGTACAGAAATACGGCGGAACAAGTGTCGGTGACCTTGACCGTATCGAAAATGTCGCAAATCGTGTCGCCAAGGCAAGAGACGAAGGTAAAGACCTTGTAGTCGTCGTCTCGGCAATGAGCGGTGAGACCAACAAGCTCATCGGCTATGCCGAGCACTTTACGAAGAACCCTGCCAAAAAAGAGATGGATATGCTGCTCAGCTCGGGTGAACGAGTGACTGCCGCACTGCTCTCTATCGCACTGCAGGCTAAAGGATATGATGCGGTAGCGATGACAGGGCGTCAGGCGGGGATCGTCACGGATGATCTGCACACCTATGCACGTATCGAGAAGATCGATCCCACCGCGATGCAAAACGCCATCAAAGAGGGCAAAATCGTCATCGTCGCAGGATTTCAGGGCATCAACAAGGACGGCTCGGTCACGACGCTTGGACGCGGAGGTTCGGATCTCTCTGCAGTAGCACTTGCAGGTGCACTGCATGCGGATCAATGTGAGATCTACTCCGATGTGGACGGGATCTATACGACCGATCCGCGTATTGAACCCAATGCGAAGAAACTCGATGTGATCTCCTACGATGAGATGCTTGAGCTCTCTTCACTGGGGGCGAAGGTGCTTCAGAACCGTTCGGTGGAACTGGCGAAGAAGTTGGGAGTAAAACTCTATGCCAAGAGCAGTTTCAGCGACAATGAAGGTACACTAATCACAGAGGAGAGCGACAATATGGAAGAAGTACTGGTAAGCGGTGTGGTATTGGACAAGAATCAGGCACGTGTCACACTCAGAGGGGTCTCGGACAGACCCGGAATCGCAGCGGAGATCTTCTCCAAGCTGGCTGAAGAGAATATCAATGTCGATATGATCATCCAAAATGTTGGAACCGACAGTGCGACCAATCTCGGTTTTACCGTACCCCAAAGTGAGATCGACAATGCCAAGACAGTGATGCAAGGCTTTGATCACGATATCGAGGGGATGGATTATGATGAGCATGTCTGTAAAGTCTCTGTTGTTGGTGTGGGGATGAAGTCTCACTCCGGCGTTGCCGCTAAAGCCTTCAGTGCGCTGGCAGCAAACAATATCAACATTCAGATGATCTCCACTTCCGAGATCAAGGTTTCGATGATCATCGACGAGAAGTATGGAGAGCTTGCCATCCGTACCCTGCACGAAGCCTACGAACTGGACAAATAATCCCCCATGCAGCAGCTGTTGAAATGGACGCTTGAGACCATTCGTGAGGAGGACTGCTTCTCATGGATGGAGGAGCATCGCTACGAATGGGCGCCGCTTGTCAAAAGTGCCGTCGATCAGATGCTCGAGGGGAAAACAGTGCTGCTTCTGACCGATATTCCGCGTAAATGGTTTGGCAAATATATCCTTGAGCATATCAACGATATGAGCAAAGGGCGTCCGTTGTTGCCTGTCTTTCCTATGGGCAAGATGTTCCCTTCATTGGGGAACTTCTCTTCGACGCAGGAGATACAGCTTTTGGAAGATATGCTCGAACTTGCCTACCCTAACGGCTACTTCATCTGGTATATCGGAAAGGGGGATCACCCTTTTACCAAGATCGCTTACCGCTGTGACGACAGTTTTTTGTGGATCATGGATGAAGAGGTGGAGAACAGCTTTTCTCTGCGAAGCAGTGACGAGATGCTCGATATCAAACTGTTGCAGCTCTATAAACTGTTTGATCTGACACTCTCTCAGGCACTCTTTGGAGAGCTCGATCTCGAGTCTTGATATGACACTCACCAGCCAGGTACTCATCAGTAGCGACATCGCCGGTACGGTTGAACAGCTGCGTACGCTGCGTAGAGGTGAGCGCATTGTTGAGATCGTCAAGCTGGATCCCAAAGATGACAGCTTCAAGGTTGAAGATGCCAAACTCGCGATCGAAAAAGCCTATATGGCAAGTGAGGAGATCACTGTGCTGATCCTTGCCGCCAAGAGTTTCTCACCTATCGTTCAGAACAAACTTCTCAAAGTGATCGAAGAGCCTCCGAGAAACAAAGAGTTCATTCTCATCACCGCGTCAAAAGCGACGATTCTGCCTACCATTCGCTCCAGACTGCCGATCAAGGTACTCTCCGAGCGGATCGAGGAGGAGGTGCTCGGTTTGGATGTCGCGCAACTGACACTTGCATCGGTCTATGATTTCGTTCAGTCCCACAAACGTACCGATGCCAAAGCGATGAAACGGATCGTGGAGCGCATCGGGAAAGAGGCGATGCACTCGGGGCGTTACAACCTCGATGAGAAAACACTCGGACTTCTCTCCAATGCCTTCAAGGCACTGGATGTAGGCTCTCCACCACAGTTCGTGCTGACGACACTGCTTCTAAAACTACTGGCGAAAAAACGAAGATCATAACATATACTTTAATTTACTTATCTTATAATAGATGATCTAATTCAAGGAGTGGAAGTATGTGGAATATCTATTTTGGTGACTGGAGTAATGGAAGATTGAAACGATTGCCCTATTTGGGGTATGATGTGCTGCTGATGGTACTGGCATTTGCCGTCGTTATGGGAGTGATCATGCTTGGAGGAGGGTTCGAGGGTATAATGAATCCCGATCTCCTCGCAGGTATGGGAGTAGTAGTGGTGATCTTCTTCTTTCTTTTCTTTATAGCCCTTTTGGTCGCCAATCTCAACATCATGGCAAAACGTCTGCGTGATATGGGATTGCCGGCATGGAAGAGTGTGATCGCTATCATTGTTATTTCGGTTATTCTCGAGATACTTTTCCCTGCACAGCAGATGGAGATGAGTGCCGTAGCCGTTAATGCTCCCGAAGGGGCAAATGTAGCGATGGATATGAATGCTTCGGAAGGAAGTATCGTCAGCAATATATTCAACCTGATCGTCTTTTTGTGTCTAGTACTGATCCCCAGTGATACGTTCAATAAAAACAAAGAAGAGACAGAGGCGTAATGCAGATCTACCGTATAGGTGAGCCTCGGGATAAAAAAGAGGTGCTTGCACACCTTGGTGTGGAGAGCGGAGGGATCGCCATCATGGCGAAGAAGATGGAGCTGCTCACCTTCTATATCAAAGACCTCAAGACCCCTGCGGCAAATATCCTCAAGCAGGATGCCCTGAGTATCGGAGCGGAGCTTGCCGTTCCCGGCGGCGTGATTACCTGCGAGAAACCGACCTACGA
>CAYPWA010000043.1:5231-8355 GCA_964414325.1 uncultured Sulfurovum sp.
CGTATCAAGCCGATCTGTGATCTGATCGCTTCGAACAAACTGTATAAGCAAGTATGTTTCAGTATAGACAGCTATACACCCGAGGTGGTAGCGTATGCGCTTCAGAGTGGTTTTGGGATTGTCAACGACATTACCGGTGCAGCCGACGAAAGGCTGGTGGCATTGGTGGTAGAGTATGGCGCGAAGTACTGTATCATGCATATGCAGGGTACACCACAGACGATGCAACAAAACCCGCAGTATGAAGATGTCACGGCAGAGGTAAGCGCATTTTTTGAGGAGCGTATCGCTGTGTGTGAGGCAGCGGGGATGAAGCGTGAGGATATCATCCTCGATGTGGGCATCGGGTTTGGCAAAACCCTCGAACACAATCTCACGCTACTGAAAAACCTGCGCCATTTCACCCACTTTGGGTGCGAAGTGCTCATCGGTGCCAGCCGAAAGTCGATGATAGACAAGATCATCCCCACACCCGTGGAGGAGCGACTGCCCGGTACATTGGCGATCCACCTCAAAGCGGTAGAAAACGGTGCTTCGATCGTTCGCTGTCACGATGTGCGTGAGCACAAGCAGGCGTTGGCGGTGTGGGAAGCACTCTAAGCGCTTTGTAATACGGCAGGTATTTCAATCTCATGAGGATTGTTTTTGACATTTAAAACTTCTACGGCTACAATCTCATTTTTGGCATTGTAGTCTACGAATGAAAGAGGAAAATGAGGGTGTAGATGATATAACTACATTAAGACATTTAAAGGCTAAAGAATGAGATATAGACTTTTTGGTATTGTTTTGTGGCTATACGGGATGCTTCAATCAGAAATTGATATAAAACTTATAATTGTGTGGATGATTGCATTTTTTATAATGTCTTATAAATGGACATATGTATTCCCTTCTATAATATTGCTATCATCAATAGGTATGCATTATACTACTGATACATGGTATTATGCTTGTCTGTTTTTGGTTATTATGTCAATGTTTATTGCCCTATTTACTTTGCCTTATGGTTCTGTCAATATATCCAATTCTCATATTGACAGTGGATATGGTGGTGGAGAAGTAGGCGCTTTTATCGATTCAGGCGGAGATGGATCAGGATGTTAATATAAAAAGAGAACAGATGACACAAGAACAATACAACCAACATGTAGAAACCCTCAAAAAGTGGGCACACGCCTACTATGTCGAAGATGATCCTGTCGCCACGGATGAGGAGTATGACAGACTCTACCATCAGGTATTGGCGTATGAGGAGGCACATCCCGAGCAGATACGTCCGGACTCTCCCACCCAACGTATAGGCGGAGTAGTACGTGAGGAGTTTACAAAGGCAAGGCACATCAAGCGGATGTGGAGTATGGAGGATGTCTTTACCAAAGAGGAGGTCGCTCAGTGGCTGGAGCGGGTGGAGAAAAATGTCGGCAAGTGCGATTACTTCTGTGAACCCAAGTTTGACGGGGCGAGTATGAACCTGCTCTATGAGGAGGGAATGTTAGTGCGCGCCATCACGCGTGGAGACGGGGTGGTCGGTGAAGAGGTGACGGATAATGTCCGCACCATCCGTTCCGTGCCCCTCATGATCGACTACAAAGGACGCATCGAGATACGCGGCGAGGTAGTGATCCGCAAAGATGATTTCGAAAAGATCAACGAAGAGCGGCTTGCCGAGGGGGAACCTCCCTTTGCCAACCCGCGCAATGCCGCTGCAGGAAGCCTCAGGCAGCTTGACTCCTCCGTTACCGCCAAACGTAGACTGGTCTTCTACCCGTGGGGAGTGGGTGAGAACAGCCTTCAGATGGGGCGGCTCTCAGAGAAGATGCACTTTATCTACGATCTGGGATTTTTGCGACCTCCTTATGAAAAAACAGGGGTGCACACCCTTGAGGAGATCGAGGCGTTTTATCAATTCCTGATCTCCAAGCGAGACGAGATACCCATGATGATGGACGGGATGGTAATCAAGGTCGATGAGATTGAAAAGCAGGAGCAGCTGGGCTACACCGTCAAGTTCCCCAAGTGGATGTGTGCCTATAAGTTCCCCGCGGTAGAGAAGGTCACCAAACTGTTGGATGTCACACTTCAGGTGGGGCGTACGGGGGTTATCACCCCAGTAGCTGAGATAGAGCCGGTCAATATCGAAGGGGCGACAGTGAGCCGTGCTACCTTGCACAACTTCGATGAGATCGAACGCAAGGATATCCGTATCGGTGACCAGGTCATTATCATACGCAGCGGCGATGTGATCCCCAAGATCATCAAAGTGCTTACCGACCGACGCACGGGGGATGAGAAGCCCATCCCTCGTCCGACACACTGTCCTACCTGCGGTTCGGAGCTGCTTGACGAGGGGGCGCTCATCAAGTGCCAAAACCTCTCCTGTCCCGATCGTGTGGTCGGTTCCATCATCCATTTTGCCCGCAAAGGGTGTATGGATATCGAGGGACTGGGCAGCAAGATCGTCGAACAACTGGTCAAGGCAGGCAAGATCCACGATGTGCTTGATCTTTACAGCCTGACCTACGATGATCTTGTCGATCTTGAGGGTTTTAAAGAGAAGAAGATCAACAACCTCCTGAGTGCCATCGCCGCGACCAAAGGCGCGCCGCTGCACCGCCTCATCAATGCATTGGGGATCGAGCATATCGGGGAGGTGGCAAGCAAGGCACTTGCCGAACGCTTTGGGCTGGGGATCGTTGATGCGACCTTCGAGGAGCTTGTCGCCATTGATGGCATCGGAGAAGAGATGGCAAACTCTCTGCTGGAGTTTATGCGGGTCAACCGTGACAAAGTCCTCAAGCTCTTTGAGATCATTCAGCCGAAGGTTGAGGAGAAAAAAGAGGCAGCCGACAATCCTTTCAAAGGCAAGACAGTTGTACTCACCGGTACGATGAGCCAACCGCGTGGGGAGATCAAAGAGATGCTTGAGACTCTTGGTGCAAAGGTAAGCGGATCGGTCAGCAAAAAGACCGACTATGTGATTTACGGAGAGGATGCCGGCAGCAAACTGACCAAGGCGGAGAGTCTGGGGGTGAAGACATTGAGTGAAGATGAGATGAAGGCATTGCTATGAGACTGGACAAATACCTCGTAGAGGAGGGCTACTTCGAGAGCCGTAACCGTG
>CAYPWA010000044.1:0-2260 GCA_964414325.1 uncultured Sulfurovum sp.
GGAAACCCTGCGGCTCTTTTTTCGTCAAAGACTTCATGTAAGCTTCATATACCTTGGTCCCGATACGCTGATGGATATTCTCGTTACCAAAGTTACTGTGATTGTGATCATAGCCGTCTTTGGCTCCAAAACCCCAAAGTGCGCCGTGGATCTTCCCCGCTTCGGTCGCCATCAGGTTGTTCCACTGTGCAGCGACCTGTGTTTTGTGACACATTCCGCAGGTATGTTCGTTGATCCATGGGCTGCCAGGGTCTGGATAGAAGGCTTTGGGACCTTCGTTGTCCTCGAAGTACTCCGGTGTACCCTTGTGCGCCTCCTCTTTGGTCGTCGCTTCAGGATTCCCGCCGTGACAGACCACACAGTCGTTGCCCTCTGCGCCTGCTTTTTGCGCGACCATGAAGATCTCCTCCATCATCTTGGAACGATGGTCTCGAATCTGTTCAATGCCCTGATGACAAGAGAGACAACCGTTACTACCCTCCCCCCATACTGCCGTGACCATCAAGAACCATACCGAAACTGCGTACCTAACCATTAATTCACCTTAAAATACAGGCACATAGAAGGTACCTGAATAATATTGGATTATTATACCCAACTCTATCCATCAATATGTTATAATTTTCCAAATTTATACGATCACGGGAACCAATCATATGAAAAAATCGCTACTTATCGCTCTGATCCTACTCACCTCTCTTCTCTCTGCCAAAATGGTTGACGGGATCGCACTCATCGTCGAAGGTGAGCCTGTCACGACACAGGAGATACGCACACTGCAGTCCCGTGCACACATTTCTCGCTCCGAAGCGATCGACCTTCTTATTCAGGATCGACTGCAGAAAGCGGCGATGAAAGATATCTCTATCGCCGAGAGCGATATCGACAAGGAGATCTCAAGGATCGCACAACAAAACGGTCTGACCGTACCCAAGATGCAGCAACTGTTGAAAAAGCAGGGAACCTCATGGGGGAAATACAGAGAGAGTGTACGCAATGCGCTCAAACAGCGGAAGTTCTTTCAGGAGACCGTCGCCAAGAACATCCCCACGCCGACAGAAGGTGAGCTGAAGCGCTTCTACGAAAGCCACAAAGAGGCGTTTAAGATCCCCGCTTCCATCAGTGTGACCGAGTACAGTGCGCCAACCGAAGCGAAGATCAAGCAGTTCCTCAAGAACAAAAGCACCAAAGGGATCAAGCACAAACGCATGGTCAAAAAGACCAAAGGGCTCAATCCGGCGATGCTGGGCATGCTGCTACAAACCCCCAACGGCGGATACACCACACCGGTCAATGCCGGGGATCACTGGGTCATTTACAAGGTACATAGCAAAAGTGGCAGGGTACAGATGCCTTTCGATGCGGCACGCGGTGCGGTCGCGGCTCAGTGGAGACGACAGCAGCAGGGTCAGGCGGTCAAGGACTACTTCAAAAAGATGAAAACCGAAGCCAACATTCAATATCTTAGAAAATAGGAAAGCACAATATGGGACTCAAATCGGACAAGTGGATACGCGAAAAATCGCTCAATGAGGAGATGATCACCCCTTTTTGCGAGGGGCTTATCGGTGAGGGAGTGGTTAGCTACGGACTGAGCAGCTACGGTTACGATATCCGTGTGAGTGACGAATTCAAGATCTTTACCAACATCAATGCCGAGGTGGTTGACCCCAAAGATTTCAACGAAAACAATGTCGTCGACTTCAAAGGGGATGTCTGTATCGTCCCGCCCAACTCCTTCGCGCTGGCACGTACGGTCGAGTACTTCAAGATGCCCAAGGACACACTGGCGATCTGTCTGGGCAAAAGCACCTACGCGCGCTGCGGGATCATCGTCAATGTCACCCCTTTCGAACCGGGTTTTGAAGGGCACATCACCATCGAGATCTCCAACACCACTCCACTTCCTGCAAAGATCTACGCCAATGAGGGGATCGCACAGGTGCTCTTCCTTCAGGGAGATGAGCCTTGCGAGACCACCTACTCCGACCGAAAAGGGAAATATCAGGCTCAAACGGGGATCACGCTGCCGCGTATTTTAAAATCGACCTAAACGTGTGCGACATGGTCGCACCTACCGTTACAATTCTCTTTCGCTTTCCTTTCTCATTACCCATTCCTAACCAATTTGTGCTACAATGCCAAAAATTTCTACTATAAAGTAAGTATAGATGAAGAACCTAATTATCGTCGAATCACCGGCAAAAGCACGTACTATCACCAATTTTCTCGGCAAGGACTACAAGGTCATCGCCTCCAA
>CAYPWA010000044.1:2360-8324 GCA_964414325.1 uncultured Sulfurovum sp.
AAGCACGTACTATCACCAATTTTCTCGGCAAGGACTACAAGGTCATCGCCTCCAAGGGGCATATCCGAGACCTGCCCAAGAGTACCTTCGGTATCACGATCGATGATGAGACCGGGGATCTCATCCCCAAATACTCCATCCCCAGAGACGCTTCTCCTACGGTCAAAGAGCTTAAAAAGCTTGCCAAGGAAGCTGAGACTGTCTATATCGCGACCGATGAGGATCGTGAGGGAGAGGCGATCGGCTACCATATCGCCAAAGCGATCGGCAAAGAGCCGACCGAGCTGCCCCGGATTGTCTTTCATGAGATCACAAAAAGTGCGATCGAGCACGCCCTTGAGAACCCACGCAAAGTCGATATGGACTCTGTTGACGCACAACAGACACGCCGTCTGCTCGATCGTATCGTGGGGTACAAACTCTCTCCGCTTCTGGCGAGCAAGATCCAAAAAGGTCTGAGTGCAGGACGTGTACAGAGTGCTACACTCAAACTCGTCGTAGACCGTGAACGCGAGATCAAAGCCTTCAAACCCCAAGAGTACTGGACGATCGATGCACTGTTTGAAAAAGAGATCGACGCCTCCATCTACGACTACAACGGTCTGAAGATCGACAAACTTACCATCAAGACCGAAGCGGATGCCACAGAGATCGTTCAGGCGGCACAGAACGAATCTTTCAAAGTTGCTTCTATTGAAAAAACTCAGCGCAAGACCAAGACACCGCCGCCCTTTATGACCTCCACCCTGCAGCAGGCGGCATCTACCCAGCTGGGCTTCTCTCCCAAAAAGACCATGATGGTTGCTCAGAAACTCTACGAAGGGGTCAAGACGGACAAGGGCACGATGGGGGTCATCACCTATATGCGTACCGACTCGCTCAACCTTGCCAAAGAGGCGGTCGATGCAGCACGTGAGCATATCAAAGCAAGCTATGGCGACAAATACCTCCCTGCCAAGCCGAAGAACTACGCTACCAAATCCAAGGGTGCACAGGAGGCGCACGAAGCGATCCGCCCGACACGCATCGACTTCGATGCCAAGATGGCGGCAGACTATCTGAGCGTGGATGAGCTTAAACTCTACCGCCTCATCTACAACCGTTTCCTCGCCTGTCAGATGACCGAAGCGCTGCTTGAGTCACAAACCATCCTCTTCAAGGGTGACAAATGTACCTTCAAAGCCAGCGGACGCAAACTCCTCTTTGACGGTTTCTACAAGGTCACCGGCTACAGCGAGAAGGACAAACTGCTTCCAGATCTCAAGGAGGGCGCACCGGTCTCTCTGGACAAGATCGAAAAGGCACAGCACTTCACCGAACCGCCCGCACGCTACAATGAAGCCAGCCTTATCAAGAAGCTTGAGAGTCTTGGTATCGGACGACCGAGTACCTATGCGCCTACCATCACGATCCTCCAGACACGCAAGTATATTGAGATTGAGAAAAAGCGTATCCATCCGACCGAGATCGCCTTTACCGTCATCGAGATGCTGGAGAAACACTTCCCTGAGATTGTCGACAGCAACTTTACCGCCAAGATGGAGGAGACGCTGGACAAGGTCGCGTCCGGAGAGGAGAACTGGCAAAAGATTCTGAAGGATTTCTATACTCCTTTCATGCAGAAGATCGAAGAGGGAAAGAAGAACATCAAAAGTCTCAAGATCGCCACCCCTACCGGGGAGGACTGCCCCAAGTGTGGCGAGCCGTTGGTGCTGCGCAAAGGGCGTTATGGAGAGTTCATCTCCTGTTCGGCATTCCCCAAGTGCAAATACACCAAAAATACCGATGGTACAGAGCCCGAACAACCAGAAGAGACCGATGAGAAGTGCGAGAAGTGCGGTTCACCGATGGTGATCAAAAACTCCAGACGCGGAAAGTTCCTTGCCTGCTCGGCTTACCCAAAATGCAAGAACGCCAAATCGCTCACCCCTCCCAAAGAGCTGGAAGTGCCCTGTCCCGAATGCGGTGGGAAACTGCAGGAGCGTGAGGGGCGCAGAGGGAAGTTCTACGGCTGTACCAACTACCCCAAATGCAAATTTATCGCCAACTTTGAACCGGTGGACAAAAAATGCCCCGAATGCGGTTATCTGATGGGGCACAAGACACTCAGAGGGAAAGAGGTTTATGAGTGCTTCAAATGCAAACACAAAGAGGATGTGAAGTGATGCGTCCGATCTTCCTGTGTGCGATCAATAATATCCTAAGCGGCACCTGCCTAGAGGACTGTAAGTTTTGCACCCAGAGTGTACGCTACCATGCCGATATCGAGCGCTACAGTTACAAAGCGATCGAACAGATCGTCGATGAGGCGAAGCAGGCGAAGTCCTATGGTGCGTTGGGGTATTGTCTAGTGACTGCAGGAAAAGGGCTCGATGATAAAAAGGTCGATTTCGTCGCACGTGCAGCAGAGGCGATCAAAGCCGAAGTGGAAGGGCTCAACCTCATCGCCTGCAACGGGACGGCGACCAAAGAGCAGCTTGCCCATCTCAAAGCACATGGAATTGATAGCTATAACCACAATCTCGAAACCTCCGAGCACTACTATCCCGATATCTGCCAGACCCATGACTGGAGTGAACGCTATGAGACCTGCGAGAATGTCAAAAGTATCGGGTTGGCACTTTGTAGCGGCGGGATCTTCGGGATGGGAGAGATGGCGCAGGACAGAGACGATCTGCTCAAAGCCATCGCCTCACTGCAGCCAGAGTCGACCCCTTTGAATTTCTACCATCCAAACCCAGCGCTGCCCATCAAAACACGCAATATCGAGCAAGATGAGGCGATAGAGATCATACGTAAAGCACGTACACTACTGGGTGAGGAACGCCTGCTGATGGTCGCAGGGGGTCGTGAACTGCTTTTTGCCGGCGAAGAGGCAAAGATGTTCGAGGCGGGTGCAAATGCCATCGTGATCGGTAACTACCTTACCACTAAAGGTGAAGCGCCCCGTCGAGACAGAGAGATGCTTGAAACCCTCGGCTATGAGGTAGCCACAAGCTGTGATACACACTGATATCACCCTCATCCTGACACTCTCGCTGCTGATCTGGGGCAGCCCATTTATGGCAAAATTCCTTCGCCTTCCCATTCCCTCGGTAGAGATTATACTGGGATCTCTCTTTGCTTTTTTCGGGCTTATCGGATATAACCAGTACTTCGATCTGGTCGCAGAAGTAGGTTTTTTGTATCTCATGTTCCTTGCAGGGATGGAGGTGGATCTCAAGCAGATCACCCGGAGCCCCAAAAGTATCATTCGCCAAAGTATTCTTTTTCTTGCATTGATGACCTTTTTTTCCATAGGGTCAGGGGTACTCTTCGGACTCAACAGTATCGTCATTATCTCTATGCCTCTGATCTCCATCGGGCTTTTGGCCTCTCTCTCCAAAACATACGGTAAGGATCAGCCATGGATCAAACTCGCATTCATCGCAGGGATACTCGGTGAGATCATCTCGATTGCCGTATTGACGATCTTCGATGCTGCCAGTACGACCGGTATGACCATCGAACTACTTGCCAAGATCGGGTATCTGAGTGCTTTTATGCTGGTAGTTTATCTACTCTATCGTCTGCTGCATCTGCTCTTCTGGTGGTTTCCGGAGTTCAAGCGGACACTGGTACCGGAGTTTGATACCTCTGATCAGGATATCCGTCTGGCAATGGCACTTTTCTTTATCTTGATCGCAGTCATGTTGGCACTCGATCTTGAGCTGGCACTGGGATCGTTCATCGCCGGAGTGGCGATATCCGCTTTTTTCAAACACGAAAAAGCGCTGGAGCATAAGATGTCAAGCCTGGGATTTGGATTTCTGGTACCGCTTTTCTTCATCCATGTAGGGGCATCATTCGATTTACGTTCTTTGGTAGTAGAGGGTGTACTGACGGGAGCGCTGCTGATCACCTTCTTGATGATCCTCTCCCGTATTCTTGCCGCCATCGCACTCAAGCATATCAGCGGTTCAAAGAATGCCCTGCTGGTAGGGCTTTCCCTCTCTATGCCTCTGACACTGCTTGTTGCTGTGGCAACCATCGGATATGAAACGAAGTTATTGGATCTACTGAGTTACTATCAACTCATCCTGGCAAGTATATTCGAGATCCTGATCGTGATGATAACGATCAAGATACTTCAAGCGAAACGGAAGGAAGAGACTCAATCCTCCTGATCGACCTCTCGGATCGCTTTTTTCAACTCTTCTTCGGCTCTTTTTGCCGCTTCCATCTCTTCTCTGGTGATATTGATGTCTATGCTTGAGACAGGTGTTTCTTCCGTTCGCTTAGGCTTTACAGTAGCGGCTTTCTCTTTGCTTGCGCTTTTTTGCACTTCTGCTTTTGCTTTGTCAGCGGCTGCCTTTTCCGCCTCAAGACGCGCCTTTTCCGCTTTTAACCTTTCAAGCTCCGCTGCCTCCGCTCTCTTTTTGGCCGCTTCACGTTCTGCTGCAAGCTTGGCAAGTGCTTCTTTCTCTTGGCGAGCTTTTTCGGCAGCCTCTTTCTCTTTGCGCGCCTTCTCCAAAACTGCCTTTCTTTGGGCTTCTGCTTCGGCTCTTGCTTTCATCTGTGCCGCCTTTGCCGCATCTACTTTCTCGTGTTCTGCTTTCACCTTTTCGAGTTGAATAACCTCTTTGGATGCTTTTTTCGGAGATATTTTCTCTGCAGAAGGCTGCTGTTCCGCCTCTTTTTTGGGAGCCTTGACCTCCTCTACAATCACCTCTTCCGTCACCTCCTTGACAGGGACTTCGGACTTCGGTACCTCCTCTTCATCATCCTCGGCATCGATCTCGGCATCCTCCTGTGCTTCACGCATCGCTTCAAGCTTTGCAGATGCACTTTTCAGCTCCGAGAGCAGATTCTCCTGCTCCTTTTGGATCTTCTGGAAGTTCTCGTTCAGCTCAAAAGGATTCTCCGAAGCACCAGCACCCGTTGCCGCTACCAAAACCGCCATCCATATATATCGTTTCATCTTCTACTCCTTGGGTTCTAATTGTTTCAACTCAAAATACTCTTTCTGGAGCTTTTGGTTCTCCGTTTTCAAATGCTGCGCTTCCTGCTTCAGTGCCAACTTCTTCTCCCTGAGATGTTGTAGCACGGTCAACGAATTCTCTCCATAGATCAAAATACCGACATAGATGCCGAACAGCAGAATACCGATCGTGGCAAGCAGCAGGGTCTTGAGAGAGAGACCCGCCAGCGTGCCAACACTTTCGCTATCTGCCAACGTTTCACCTTCTACTGTTTATTGAAGATCGAAGCACCGAGGTACTCGAACTGCCCAAGCTCTGCTTCGATCTCAAGCAGCCTGTTGTACTTGGCGATCCTGTCGCTTCGTGCCGTAGAGCCGGTCTTGATCTCGCCGGTATTGAGCGCGACGGCAAAGTCCGCAATAAAGGTGTCCTCGCTCTCTCCGGAACGGTGGCTCATCACACAGGTATATCCGCTGCGCTGTGCCAAACGTACCGTCTGCATCGTTTCACTGACCGTACCGATCTGATTGGGCTTGATCAGAATGGAGTTGGCAATACCTTTGTCGATCCCCTCCGAGAGGATTGCGACGTTTGTCACGAAAAGGTCATCTCCCACCAACTGTACTTTGTCGCTCAGTACCTCTGTCAGCTCCTTCCATCCCTTCCAGTCGTCCTCACTCAGTCCGTCTTCGATGGAGACGATAGGATACTTCTGAACCATATCCGCATAATAGGCAATCAGCTCGGAGCTGCTCAGTTCTCTGTTCTCGGACTTGAGCACATACTTTCCTGCTTCGTTGACCAGCTCGCTTGCGGCAACATCCAGTGCGATCGCGATCTGCTCTCCGGGCTTGTATCCGGCCGCTTCGATCGCCTGCATGATCACCTGGATGGGCTCTTCGTTGGATTTGAGATTGGGCGCGAAACCGCCTTCGTCACCTACTGCCGTACTCTCACCCATTCCGTCGATGATCTTCTTGAGATGGTGGTAGACCTCAGAAGA
>CAYPWA010000045.1:0-2291 GCA_964414325.1 uncultured Sulfurovum sp.
GAAAAAAGAAACCGTTTTACAGAATCGTCGTAACAGACAGCAGAAAGAGAAGAGACGGTGGCTGGATCGAAGCGATCGGACACTACAACCCTGTATCTGCAAACAAAGAGCTGACGATCGATGAAGAGAGACTCAACTACTGGCTGAGCGTTGGTGCTCAGATGAGCCCAACAGTCAAAAGACTGGCAGGTAAAAAATAGTCTCGATGGTCAAGGACTTCCTTCAAACCTACACCACGATGCTGGTGAACCATCCCGATGACATATCCATCGAGATCGAGGAGATGGATGAAGGCTTCGATGAGATCACCATCTTTGCCAACAGTGAAGATGTGGGTAAGCTCATCGGAAAAGAGGGACGTATGATCAACGCGATCAAAACCGTCATCTCCGGCTGCAAGGCCAAAGGTGGCAAGAACTACCGCGTCAATGTCAAAGCGGTCAGCTGAGACAGCGATGTCGGATAAAACATTTCTCATTGCCCAGATTGGGCGTACGGTCGGACTGCATGGCGACCTCAAATTTCACCTTCATACCGATTTCCCCGAACAATTCAAAAAAGGGATGACCTTCCAAAGCTCACGCGGAAACCTTACCATTGCCGATGTCAATATCAAACGAGGTACCGTACGTTTTGCAGGGTTTGAGAACATCGATGATGCCAAGAAGCTGACCAATGTCAAGCTCTATGCCGATATCGCACAGACCAAAGCCCACTGTAACCTCGAAGAGGGACAGCACTTTTGGTTCGATATTATCGGGTGTGAGGTACTGGAGGGGGATGAAGTGCTCGGAGAAGTAGAGGATATCCAACGACTGGCGGATGTGGATTATCTCTCCATCGATACGGACAAGAGGCTCATCGAGGCGGGACTACCCAAAAACTTCCTGCTTCCTTATATTGACCGTTATATCATCGAGGCGGACACGGATGCACGGATCATCCGTGTTAAAGATGCCAAAGATGTGCTTGAGGCAAGTTAAGTGCGATTCACATTTGTCACCCTTTTCCCCGATCTGATCCGCGGCTACTTTAGCGGCAGTATCCTCGGGCGAGCGATAGAGGAGGGGCATCTCCGTATCGACTATCGCAATCCGCGTGATTACACCAAAGACAAGTTCAATCGAGTCGATGCACCGATGGTAGGCGGCGGTGCAGGGATGCTGATGACCCCGCAGCCTCTGATGGATACCCTTACCAATCTGCAGCAGACTTCCCCGGATGCACATATCATCTTCCTCACTCCTGTTGCCAAGCGTTTTACACAGAACGATGCCAAACGACTTGCTGCCAAATCACACATCGTTTTTGTCAGTGGTCGCTATGAGGGGATCGATGAACGCGTCATTGAGGATAAAGCCGATGAGGTCTTCTCGATAGGAGATTATATACTCACAGGCGGAGAGCTTGCCAGCATGGTGTTGTGCGATGCGATCAGCCGCAATGTCGAGGGAGTGCTCGGCAACAGTGAGTCGTTGGAGGTAGAGAGCTTCGAGTCTCCCCTTCTTGAGGCGCCATCGTTTACTAAGCCACATCTTTATGAAAATAATCCCGTTGTTTCAGAGTTCTTAAAGGGTAATCATAGTAAAATCACGGACTTAAAAAGAGGGTTGGCTTTGTGCAAAACGAAGTATTTCCGACCAGACTTATACAAAAAAGGTATAACCGATGAGAAATAAATACATTGAAAGCTTTGAAAAAGCACAGTTGGAAGGTAAGAGTGTTCCGGATTTCAGAGCCGGTGACACAGTCAGAGTTGCGGTACGTATCAAAGAGGGCGACAAAACCAGAGTACAGAACTATGAAGGTGTCTGTATCGCGATCAGAGGTCAGGGAACCGGTAGAACTTTCATGGTCAGAAAGATCGGTGCCAACTCTGTAGGTGTTGAAAGAATCTTCCCTCTTTACTCCGAGTCTATCGAGAGCATTGAAGTACTCAGACGCGGTCGTGTCAGACGTGCGAAGCTGTTCTACTTGAGAGACCTCAAGGGTAAGGCTGCCCGTATCAAAGAACTCCGAAGAAAGTAATCTTTCTTCCTGCTTTCCCGTATCTTTGCGGGAATGGCTTAGTCACTTACTATTCGTAAGCTCCTTTAGCAAAAACCCAAATCCAAGTACAACTCGAACGAAACAGCTTCAAAGCTCCTTCATATAGTCCAAATCTCTAGAAATTTTAGTAAAACATATGTCATAATTCAAGCCTGTAGATGTGTTCTACAATAAATTATTACCAAAGAGGAGATGCAATGGCAATCGATTCATTAAAACTAAGTACGGAAGGGGATGCTATC
>CAYPWA010000045.1:2391-8314 GCA_964414325.1 uncultured Sulfurovum sp.
TGATTCATGAGCAGCTAAACGGTTATATCGACCAGATGAAGAAAAAAGAGATCGAGCCCGTGGAATTTTATAGAGGGATTATGAAAGTGCTTTCAGAGATTGATGTGACTAATGAAGACCTACAGGGAGTGACACCTCAGCTTCTAAGTTTTATCAATGGGCTGATCCGTAATATGGAGAAGAATGCCTAATCTTCGGTGAGGTATATCTTAAGCAAGATATACCTCCCTCTTCGAAATGTTCATTGTAACCAAGTGGAATACCTTATCAAATCTACACACGTATATTTCATAAGCTTAGAAAATGTTTGACAGTATGGATACCTATGTACTTTACAAGTAAAGATTTTAGAAGTACATGGTGCTTATTTTAGAAAATATGACTTATAAGGCTGTAAAAAACACATAAAAATAACATTTTATAAGGGGGGGGTAATATTGTGATAACTAAACTTTATTTTTGATTGGATATGGTATAACTATATTTGTGTAGAAACTCTACAACATTTAACATTGAAGGAGATGCAATGGCAATCGATTCATTAAAACTAAGTACGGAAGGGGATGCTATCCTCAAGGAGTTTGTAAACTCGGCAGGTATTCAAGGTGCGGTTCTTGCGACGGCGGAAGGTTTGGAGCTGGCAAGTGCCATCACGGACAAAACACTCGATAGCGAACTGATCGCATCGGATGCGGCATCACTACTCTCAGTTATGGCGGGTATTTTGGACAATACAGAAAAAGGTACAATGGACAACATGATCATCGCTGCTGAAGGCGGGTTTATTGCCGTCAAAGATCTGGGCGAAGATATTGCATTGGCGGTATTGGCACCGGCAAACTACAAAATGGGTGGCTTGATGGTTGCATTGAAAGCATTCACCCAAAAACTTCAGAGTCTATAAGTAGATTATCGTAAATACGCTAATCTGTCGGTTGTATGAAGGTGCGCAGTTCACCGAGTGGAGAGACGGCGTTGTCCGTTAAACTATTGATTTTGTATAAGTAGGAGTTATTGATGAGGGATTTGAATATGATTCATGAGCAGCTAAACGGTTATATCGACCAGATGAAGAAAAAAGAGATCGAACCGGCAGAATTCTATAAAGGGATTATGAAAGTGCTTTCGGAGATTGATGTGACCAATGAAGATTTAAAAGGTGTGACACCACAATTGTTGGGATTTATCAACGGATTGATTCGCAATATGGAAAAAAACGCCTAAGGTTTTAAGTATGCGTATATCTCTTAGAAGGTATACGCAGTCTGAAAATGGTTTAATCTATGGTTGGATGGTTCATAAACCATAGATTAGAGCAAGTAGAGTATAGGGAGAGCAATCGTATGGATGAAGTGATCGATCTGCCGGATCGTTTTGTAAGTGACGGTGTGCTTTTGGATGAAGGTACTGAATATATTGAAACTAGATTGACAAAAGCGCTGAAGGCTGACCGTGTACTGTTTTTATATGATGCAAATATCCGACCGGTGGATGTGGTGGAAAACGGAGGTCTTTTCAATGAAGCACTTCAGAAACAAAAAGTACTGATGTGTAACGATGTGGAAAATGATCCTCGCTATGAACCGATCGTAGATAATCCTGACGATTTGGAACTTCATGCCCTTTTGGTCTATCCTTTGATAGACAATGGAAGTGTTGTCGGCTTGGTGATGGCATGGGGTCTTAAGGGGAGAGAAAGGATCATTGAAGAGATGGTACCGTTAAGGTCAGGAGGAGAAGCGATCGGTGTAACGGTCAAGAAACGGAAAAAGAAGATCCCTCCCACGACTTTTGGAGAGGAACAGACGGCATACTTGGATCGTGTCATGCCGAGACTATTGGAAAAGTTAAAAAGAGATCAAACATCGGAGGATAGTGAAGTGGATCTATCCTTAGAGATAGAGAAGAACACAGGGGGTACCGAAGATGGCGTTAAAAGTCAAAACGATAGGAAGCACTACGGTATACTGGAAAAAATGAAATCACTTTTTGGATTGAACAAATAGAGCAAAGGAATTAAAAAATATGCAGTATGAAAAAGAGATAGAAGAGATCAATCAGTGTAGCGGGATCGATGAAGTTGTTAGATATGTTGAGGAGAAGCTTCGTTCCTGTAGTGAGATAGACGGAGGGATGTTTCTTCTTCAACAAGAAGAGAAAGATTATATGATCAACCGAGATGAAACGGTTGAGTTGGAGGAGGTGCCTAAGTCACTGCTTCAAGAGGCCCTTGAAAAAAAGGAGGTCGTCGTTATCGACGAACCTATGAAAAAATCGGCGTATGTGGAAGCGGTGGATAACCCTGACCACCTCAAACTCAGTTCGTTACTTTTTGTACCTTTGGAGTCGGACGACGGAGTGTATGGTGTACTGAAGCTTTGGAAAACGGTAGAGACGGATAAAGAGCAGGTAGTAATGCCGTTGATCACCGGTGGAAAAGTGATGGGGATGAGTACACGCTCGAAACGCACACTTATTCATAAAAGCTTTGAGGAGGAAGAGGTTGAGCAGATTGTGGAGTATCAACCTCTCCTTGAAGCCGCTTTGGTAAAGATAGCATCCATATTGGAGACACAGGAGGAAGATGCGCTCAATACACTGATGCAGCATGCAGTACTCAATTCGCCGGAAGAGGCGAGTGCCTATCTGTTTTCGCAGATTTCGTCACTTAAAGCGCCTGTGAACAATCTTCTCTTTTTGCATCAAAAACTGCTCAAATCAGTGCACAAAGATGACAGGGTATACCCGGATATCCTCTCTGCCGCTACTCTGGTAGAACAGATCAACCAACGTTTGCATCGTGCGGTTGGCTCTCTTGACAAAGAGATGGTGCATAGGTTAGTCGATGACATGCAGGCGATTGAAAGCGAGACTTATTTTGTATCTTTCCATCAAGGGATTGTATCCAAAACGTGTGAGAAACTACTCAAGTACGGTTTTTTTCTGGATCCGACCTTACCTGCAGAGATAAATATACCGGAAAAGCAGCTTTCGGCTTTTCTCCCTCTTTTGTTGAATCTTACGATTGAGGATGCAGAGCGTAGCCAAAAGTTTGATTTTCGTATACAAAGAGATGAAAATAGTGATCGGATGAAGATCGTCATCTCATACAAGAAGCCGCATATGGATAACGAAATATTGAATATCTATCAAGAACTTTTCAAAAATCCGTCTAAAGAGGATGTGGCTTCGGAAGAACTTTTCTTTGCTTACAAAAAGCTGCAACATACGGGAGGAAAGATAGCCCTTTCGTATGATCGTGATATACTCACCTATACGGTTACTGTGCCTTACGAACATATATCAGATAAAGCACTTATTCCGGCACTCTCTACACAGCATACGAGCAAGATTTGTTTGCTGCTCGATACGAAAGAGGAGATGGATGCTGCCAACAATATTGCGCGTTATATATTGCGTATGGGGATTCAAAGGAGCCAATTGGTCGCGACGACAGATCATACATTGATACCCAAGGATGTGACGCATCTTATGATATTTGAGTCACAATTTGATGATATACTGGATGGCAACACATTGAATGCATTTGAAGGAAAGGTGCTTTTGGTGACGAAAGGATGCCAAAGCGACGGGGTCTCTTTGGCAGATTTTTCATTGGTGGATGCTTCGATTGAAGCCGATCAGTATTATTTGCATGAGTTATATGAATTTTTAGCACTTGAGGTGATCTAAGATGTCGAAGAATCAGGTTTTTTCATTATCGGACTTTAAAGAGTTTACACTGGAGAGTGTCAATCGTCTGAAGGAACTTGACGATCGCGACGAAGCGGTCTCTTATTGTGAAGCACGTATCAAAGAACTGCTGAAAGCGGATTATAGCCATATCCTTTATTATGATAAACAACAGAAACACTATACGGTTCCCCGATTGCAAAAGAGTCAAAAGCTGTGCCCTAAGATATCATCGGTATTTACCGAAGTGATTGGTAAAAAACAGCCGCTTCTACTGACGGAACTTGAGAACAGTCTTCTCTATCAGGAACAGTGCGACAATCTTTTGGAGGAGGAGATCGGTGCCTTGGTACTTGTACCGGCGATGATCGATAAAAGCAGTCCCAACCCTCCTGATATGTTGGTATGGTGCGCATCGACGAAACAAAACAGCCACTCTTTTTCTCAAAAAAGTGTACTCTATCTGATGAAGTATCTTGAAGCAATCAAGCCCATGCTTCTGAAGTTTGAACATGAAGAAGAGATCGATTACCATGAAGTCTCTCTCAAAGAGTGCATTGACAACAATGAACAGCTTGAATACAAGATTCGTAGGAATGAGCAGTACTTTCACAGTATCATACACGATATCCGTACACCGATGAATGCGCTGATGGGATTTTTGCAACTGATTACGGAGAATGAAAAGGATGAAACAAAACTAGAGTATCTGGATATGGCACAAAAGAGCGGTGACCAAATGATACGTCTCATTAGTGATGCGCTCGATATGGCAAAAATAGAAAGTGGCAATCTTGCATTGGATAAAAAATATTTTCACCCTCTTGATGAGTTTAAAGATACGGTAAAAATATTTTATGAAACGGCTCGAAAACGAGATATTATATTGAGTGCCTATATTGATCCGTCTCTTCCCAAGCAGATCAAGTCGGATGCTTATAGAATCAAGCAAGTCTTGTCCAATCTATTGAGTAATGCCATCAAGTTTACGCCTGAGCAGGGAAATATCCTTGTAGAGATCTTGTATGATAAGAGACAAGATACGGTAACCTTCAGTGTACAAGATAGCGGTATAGGGATCTCCGAAGAGGAACAAAAAAATATTTTTCTACCCTATCGTCAAGAGACCAAGAGTACCGAGAGCAAATACGGAGGTACTGGACTTGGTTTGAGTATTTCGCAGCAGATCACCGTACTGTTGGGAGGTAAACTGTCTGTTGAAAGCCGTATAGGGGAGGGGAGTAGATTTTATTTTACGATTCCGGCAAATACTCCCGAGGAGAGTCAACCCTCTTTGGATATTGCACGCCTTCACGAGTATGACATGGTATTGTATAAATGGCCCAAACAGAATGACCTACGGGGGAAAGTGCTTAAGCGATACCTGAAAAGCTTCAGACAGAAAGTGACATCTACGAAAAACAAGGCAACGATCGAAGCATATTTGGATGACAAGTCGTCATGTGACATTTTGGTGGTAAGAGGTCGGTATCTGAACGAAGAAGATCATAGTCTGATCCAAAAACTTTTGGATGAGACGGATATCACGGTATGGTATGTCGAAGACACTTTTGAAGAGGGGATCCACCGTCTTTCCGGCAATGTACATAAAGTGACTTTGCCGATATTGGGACAAGAGCTCTTTCATCTTTTGACTGAAGGGAAAGCCAAAAGCTTACAGGAGAAAAGTGAACGTACAGAGTCGATTCTCTTTACCGGTAAACGTGTACTGGTGGTAGATGACAATCGTATCAACCTTAAGTTCATGAAAGAGGTCTTGGGACGCTTCGGACTGGAATGTGCGCTGTATGATGATCCGGTAAAGGCACTGGATGCGATGAAGGAAGAACGGTTCGATATGGTGTTTATGGATGAAAATATGCCTAAAATGCAAGGAAGCGATGCCATTAGACAGATAAGAGAGATGGAGCGGGAAAAAGGGCTCTCTCCAAGTGCTTTAATCAGTTTGAGCGGTGACACGGAGCATGAAGAGAAGATACTGCGCGCAGGTGCGGACAAAGTGCTGACAAAGCCGGTACAGCTTAATGTACTGACAGAGGTTTTCAAGGAGTACCTGAAAGCATCTTGATGCGTGTTATGCTATAATGCCCCAACTTAACAAAGGGTAGATAGAAGATGTTGGATGTGTTGAAGCGTAAACTGATCACACTGCTGCAGCTGCTGCTGGTGATCGTCTTTATTGTGTTTGAAGAGTTGATTTGGGAGGGGA
>CAYPWA010000046.1:0-8291 GCA_964414325.1 uncultured Sulfurovum sp.
AGTCAAAGACAAAAAAGATTTCGGTGTATTTATTGCACTCGATGACAATGTCGATGCACTGATCCGTACGGAAGACCTGCATCCGTTGAAATTCGATGAAATAGAAAAGGGACAGGAGATCAAGGGTGTGATCAGCTTCATTGATGCGAATTCTGATCGTATCAGAGTTTCTGTCAAGAGACTGGAGCGCCAGGAAGAGCGTGAAGCAATGGAAAAACTCAACCTTGACCAGGATGACAGCATGACACTTGGTGATGCTTTCGGGGATCTCCTTAAAAAATAATACCTCTTCTTCAAACGCTTTTTAAGCAAAACTTACTAAACTTCGTCCAGATAAGCCCCTTTGGGCTTGGGACAACTTTCTAATAAAAGGTATACAATGTCAAAAAAAACCATTGTCGTTTGTGACCATATACACCAAAGCGGACTTGATATCCTCTCTAACGATCCTGAAATCGAACTGATCAATGCGGCTGATGAGCCCAAAGACAAGCTGATCGCAGAGATCATACCAAAAGCTGACGTGGCGATCACACGTTCATCTACGGATGTCGATGCGGCATTTCTTGCCTCTGCACAGAAGATCAAAGCAGTCGTACGTGCGGGTGTCGGAGTGGACAATGTCGATATTCCTGGAGCAAGCAAACAAGGCATTGTCGTCATGAATGTCCCTACTGCCAATACGATTGCAGCAGTCGAACTGACCATGGCGCATATGCTCTCCTGTGTACGTCAGTTCCCCTATGCGCACAACAACCTGAAACTCGATCGTGTCTGGAGACGACAGGACTGGTACGGTACGGAACTCAAAGACAAGAAACTTGGGATTATCGGATTCGGTAATATCGGTTCACGTGTCGGTAAACGCGCCAAAGCGTTCGAGATGGATGTGATCGCCTACGATCCTTATATCGATCCGAGCAAGGCGACCGATCTTGATATCGGCTATACGAAGAACTTCGATGATATTCTCGCGTGTGACATCATCACGATCCATACACCGAAGACGGAAGAGACCATCGGTATGATTGGTAAAGAGGAGATCGCCAAGATGAAAGACGGTGTGATCCTGATCAACTGTGCGCGCGGTGGTCTCTACAATGAAGAGGCACTGCTTGAGGGGCTCAAGTCAGGTAAGATTGCCATGGCAGGGATTGATGTGTTCAACAAAGAGCCTGCGACGGATCATCCGCTGCTTGATCTGAACAATGTCACTGTCACACCGCATCTTGGTGCAAATACCAAGGAGTCTCAGCGTAATATCGCTATCCAGGCAGCGGAGAATGCGATCGCTGCAGCCAAAGGGATCGCTTATCCCAATGCATTGAACCTGCCTATTAAAGAGAACGAACTGCCTGATTTTGTCCGTCCGTATCTGGAGTTGATCCAGAAGATGGGACACCTCAGTGCACAGGTGACCAAAAGTGCGGTCAAATCGATCAAGGTCACGGCAAAAGGCCCGATCGCCGATTATCTTGCTTCTATGCAGACCTTTGCGACTGTCGGTGTATTGACAGAGTCTCTTGCCGACCAAGTCAACTATGTTAATGCAGAGTTTGTTGCCAAAGAGCGTGGCATAGAACTTTCTCACGAAAAACAGCCCAATACCAGTGGTTTTACCAACAAGGTAGGGATCAAACTGACCACCACGGACAGCATGATCACCATCGCCGGTACGGTCTTTGATGATACGGTTCAACGTATCATCGAGATTGATGACTATATGCTGGAAGTGGAGCCGAAGGGAACGATGATCTTCTTCCGCAATACGGATACTCCGGGTGTCATCGGTGATGTTGGGCACATCTTAGCGGAGAACGGACTCAATATCTCTGACTTCAGACTGGGACGAGACAACAAGCAGCAGGCACTGGCTGTCGTGCGCGTGGACGGACAGGTTTCCAAAGCGGTACTCGATGCGCTCTCTGCACTCGATGCCTGTATCAGCGTCTCCCACGCGACACTCTGATACGCCATATCAGTCGAATTCAGTTCGACTGATGAAATCTCTCACTTTTTATCAACTTTTTTAAAGATTACTTAAAATTATATAAGTTATAATCGCGCCAAAATCATACGGTTTTTCCTCTATCACAATATCTTGTGCTATAATAGTAGATTATTTAAGGAGAGTGCAATAATGAAAAGAGTATTGCTTTTGGTTTGTATGTCACTGCCTCTTCTCGCCGAGGTCAAGCAGCTGAGTCTGCATCAGGCGATAGAGATGCTCAAAAAAGAGAACCTTGAACTCAAGATCGCAAAGTTCAATGCCCAAATGAAAAGGCTTGAAGCCGAAGTCGTTAAGGGAAAGAACTATGGTAAAGCGGATCTTACGATCAGTGCAATGCGTTCGAACGATGCCGGAAATGTATTTGGATTCAAACTTCAAAGTCGTGAGGCAACATTTGGTGACTTTGGTTTTCGTGATTTTTTAGGTGGTATCAGCCAATTGACAACAGGCGTTCCCTATTCAAATCTGGGTACGGCACTTGGAGATCCTGCTTTGCAGAATCAGATGCTTTCCATTGCACCTGAAGACCTGAACTATCCCAAGGCACGAAACCATTATCTGACGAAATTTTCCTATATGCTACCACTCTATACTGGAGGAAAACTGACGGAGTATGGGCGGATCAGCAATATGCTCTATGAGATGAGTCAGCTCGACAGCCGTAAACTGCTCAATGCCAAGATCTATGAGACAAAGAAGGCTTTTTATGATATCTCTCTGGTAGAGAACTATATCTACAATCTTCGAAAGATCATCAAGAATATCTCTACGCTTGAGAATGTGGTCAGAAGCATGCAGAAAGAGGGGTATGCACAAGAGGTTGATCTTCTTGAAGTCCAAGCAAGAAAGGCAGAGGCTGAGAGTATGTACAATCAAGCGAAACTTAACAGAGAGCTCGCCTACCAGTTCCTCTCTTTTTTACTTAATCATGAAGTTGCCAGCATCAAAAAAGTCAGTGAAATGGCAACCATGCCACGAGTAAGCAAAACAGCACTTGAAGCATACAATCTCGATATCCAAAAGGCGAAACTCGGACTGGAGATCAGCCAGCATGCCGTAGCGCTTGAAAAATCCCGTTTTCTGCCGGAAGTAGGTGGTTTTGCAGAGTATGGAAGTGCAGACAACTCACTTTGGAATGACTTTTCGCAGAAAGATTTTTATACGGTAGGGGTACAGGTATCATGGAATATCTTCAATGGCGGTCAGGATAAGAGCAATATGGAGAAGGCAAAACTCAACTATCTCAAGACACGTGATCAGGTAGAGCTGGCACGCAAGGGCATCGCATTGAAAGTGAAGAAGCTTCGTACCGAGATACTCAGTATCGAGTCGGATATCAAAAGTTACAACAAGCAGCTGCGTTTTGCACGCAGGGTTTATTTGAACTACAAAACACGTTACAAAGAAGGATTGGTCTCCATATCGGATGTTTTGATCAAACAGTCCAAAGAGCTTGAAATGCTGCTTAAGCTATTGACAGCGAAGAATAAACGAAACACAAAAATATTTGAACTGGATAGTATTTTGAATAGAGGGGGTACAGTATGAAACGTGTTATTTTTTTAATAGCTATGGTGTTGACAGGACTCAACGCGATAGAGTTCGAACTGAGCGGTGCAGTGGTGTCGGATAACCAGAAGATGATGACAAGCCGTTATATGGGATATGTCAAGAATATGGCTGTCAGTGAAGGTGACATTGTCAAAAAAGGGGATCTCCTCTACGAGATCGATTCTAAGGATATCGAAGCGGCAGAACGTCAGGTGGATCTGGCGATCTCTCAGGCACGTCTGGCACTGCAGATGAACAAAAACCAGCTCAACAATGTACTGCTGAATCTTGCACGACACAAGCGACTCTACAAGAAGAAGATGGTTTCCAAGTATGAATTGGAAAACCTTGAGCTCATGGCGAAAAACCTTAAAGATATGGTCAATATTGCTCAAGAACAGGTCAAACAGGCTGAGGCGAAGAAGGAAGAGGTACTCAATCAGTACAAATATCTGAGAGTAACCGCACCCAACGATGGTGTGATTGTTGCCAAAAAGATCAATGAAGGTGAGATGGCGATACCTGGAATGCCGGCAGTTGTTTTGACAGACCTGAGCAGATTGAAGATTGTTGCCGAGGTTTCTGAAACCCAACTCAAACATATTGAACTGGGAAAGAAAGTAGAGGTAGAGATTCCCTCACTTGGCTTTAAAACGACAGGAACGATCTCTTCCATCATCCCCAATTCAAACCCGATGACACACAAATTCAAGATCAAGATCAAGTTTGACCATAAGGGCAAATCAGTCTATCCCGGCATGTATGCAAAAATTATCATAAAGGCATAAGATGGCAGATCATCAAACGTATCAACCAAAAGACTATGCGGGTAAGTTGGCAAAAGGATTTCTTCACAATCCTCTGACAGCGGTATTAGGCGCATTTCTTCTTATTATGGGCTACCTGGCACTTAATATCATGCCGCGTGAAGAGGATCCTCAGATCGCTATCTCGGGAGGGGCTGTCGTAGTGGCAATGCCGGGTGCCTCTCCACGAGAGATAGAGAACATCATCATCAATCCGCTTGAGCGTAAATTGCGAGAGGTCAAGGGGATCGAACATATCTACGGACAGGCATTCAACAACTACGGTGTTGTCAGTGTGATGTACTACATCGGTGAGAACCGTGAAGATGCGAACCTTAAGCTTTACGACAAAGTAATGCAAAATATGGATTTGATGCCCAAAGGGGTCATGCAGCCGTTGATCAAGCCGTTCGATATCGATATCGATATTCCGATCCTGACATTTGCCTTCTACGCTAAAGACAAAAAAGTCGATGATGTTAAACTTTTTGAGATAGTACGCAATCTTCAACAGAAGATCAACGCGGTCGATAATGTTGCCAAAACAACACTGAAGGGGGCGAGAAAGGCGCAGTACAATATCGAGGTCGATATGGGAAAACTCTCCGCCTATCATCTCTCGATGGGGCAGATTATGAAAGCGGTACAGTCTGTTGCCGTGGATGTACCGGATGTCAAAGGACGTACGAAAGACAATCAGCTTGTAATCTTCGGTGTAAAGAATGCCATTGAAAGTATTGACGATGTAGCGAATGTGATCGTTGCGCAATATATGGGATCACCGATCTATCTACGTGATGTAGCGAAAGTGAGTCAAGGGGTGGATATCCAGAACTTCAAGACTGCAAAAATGTGGTTCAAAGAGGATGCCAACGCTACTTCTTTGGGAAAAGAACGTTCTCAGGTAACACTAACCGTAGCGAAGTTGGCGGGTACCAATGCGGTTTTTGTTGCGGATGATGTACTCGAACTGCTTAAAGAACATGATGCTGAGCTTGCCAAAGAGGGAATCGGATATCTTGTGACCAGAAACTATGGGGAGCGTGCTAACGAAGCGGTCAACGAGCTGATGAATCACCTGCTGATCACGATCGTCATTATTGCACTGATGTTGGTTTTTGCCTTGGGGTGGAGAGAGTCTGTGATCGTGACCTTTACCGTACCTGCAATCTTGGCGATTACACTCTTTATCGCATGGATGTCGGGACAGACGATCAACCGTATCACCCTTTTTGCTTTCCTGCTCTCATTGGGGCTGTTGGTGGATGCAGCGATCATTGTGATTGAGAATATTCACAGACATCTGCACGCGCATGATGTAGACAAGAAAGAGATGGATGAATTGCTCATTGAGGCGACCGATGAGATCGGGGCACCGACCAATGTGGCAACACTGGCGATCATCCTGACGATGGTGCCGATGGCATTTGTCGGAGGAATGATGGGATCGTTCATGAAGCCGATCCCTTACAATGTTCCGGTAGCCCTGGTTGCGTCACTTTTTGTAGCGTATATCTTTACGCCTTATCTGAGTCTGAAGCTTCTGAAGAAGCCGACACACAAACATCACCATAAAGGGGCAAAATAATGAAACGTCTTGAAGAGTTCATTTATGGGATCCTCGGCAGCAAAAAGAAAAAGAATATGGTGATCATCCTGACGGCAGTCGCTTTCTTCCTCTCTTTGATGATGTTCCCTACCAAGCTGGTACTGGCGAAGATGCTTCCGGGAAAGAGTGACAATACCTTCTCCGTCTATGTAGATACACCGACGGGTAGTTCTATCGAGCAGACAAATAAGGTCAGTGAGTGTGTTATCGATATCCTCAAAGATGAAAAAGAGGTGATGAATATTGAGCTCTTTTTAGGGCAGGGGATACCGCTGGACTATGCTGGACTGGTTAAGGGATCAGCGATGAAGCAGAAAGAGAATGTTGCAGAGATCGCTGTCAACCTGACGGATAAGCATACACGGAAAGAGCCCTCCTTTCTAATGGTTCAGCGTTTGCGTCCTATTGTTAAAAAGAAGTGTTTGGATGTTGTACCCGGTAGCAATATTATGTTCGTAGAGCAGCCTGCCGGCCCCCCTACACTTGCTTCGATTGTACTTGAAGTACATGGAGATGACCTAAACAAAATGCGTCAAATATCTATGAAAATCGCAAAGATATTCCAGAATACAGACGGACTTGTTGATGTCGATGTGATGGCGGATGATATATTTGACAAGTTCGAACTGATTCCGGACAAAGAGAAGATTGCGCGTAGCGGTCTGAGTGTGGAACAGGTCAACAATATCCTCTATCTGTCATTTGAAGGGATGGCGATCGCACACAAGAACTCCAAGAATGTACCCGATCAGATCCCGATTTTTCTTGTGCTTGAAAAGAGCAGCAAAACCCTCCAGTCTAAAAGTGAGGATGCCCTCCGCAGCAAGATCTCTTCATTGAACCTGATGAATATGAAAGGGATGATGGTGCCGTTGAGTGAAGTGGTAAATATTCGAAAGGTCAAGTCGAATCCTTCGATCATGCATAAGGATCTTTCACGGATCATTAATGTCATTGCAGAGACTGATATGGTTTCACAGGTCTATCCTTTACTTGACGCGCGAGAGAAGATCATCGAGACATTTTCGAAGGAGTATGACATCAAGAAAGAGGGGATGTCCACGTATATGTTCGATTTGCACTTGACAGACAAGAAAACCGGAGAGAAGTTCCTGCTCAGATGGGACGGGGAGATGAAGGTGACACTTGATACTTTCCGGGATCTTGGGGCTGCCTTCATAGCGGCACTTGTTTTGATCTTTTTGTTGCTGGTGATTTACTACAAGAGCTTTGTGATCTCTGGGATCGTACTGCTTGGATCGTTCCTCTCTCTGATTGGGGTGATTGTAGGGCATTGGGTGGCTAACCTCTTTACGAGTGAGACCTTCTTCCTGACAGCGACATCACTCATCGGCTTTATCGCCTTGATGGGGATCAGCTCGCGTAACTCACTCCTGCTCATCGACTTTGCCAAGTCCTTGATGGAGTGTCACGGCTTGGACAAACGCCGTGCCATCGCTACAGCGGTGGCGACACGTGCCAAGCCAATTGCCTTGACGGCAGTCGCGATCATCCTCGGGTCGGCACTGCTGGCAAGTGACCCTGTATTTGGTGGTCTGGGAGTAGCACTCATTTCCGGTACGGTTGCTGCGGTCTTCGTGTCACTGATCTTTGTCCCTGTGTTGATGCACAATGCCAAAGCGATGGATTTTGACAAGCATGCACACTGTGATATAGAAGAGAAAAACAACATTTCTATTACCAAATAATGAAGTAGGAGGTAGGAGTGGCGGTATGCTTTTCTGAAGAAAAGCGACCGCTTTAAGCTACAGTTTATGCAGACTGTAAAAAATTATTCTACCTTCTACCTTCACTGCCTTTTTACCAACTATCTGCTATAATCACTCAATTTTATCAGAAGGATACACTATGGCAACAATCGGTATGGGTGACATCAAGAAGGGTGTCAGACTTGAGATCGACGGCAATCCGTTCAAAGTAACAGAGTTCCAGCATGTCAAACCGGGTAAAGGTGCAGCATTCGTACGTATCAAGATCAAGAATCTCAAAACAGGTAAAGTGATCGAGAAGACCGTGCATGCGGGAGACAAATTCGAAGTACCCGCACTTGAGCAGAAGACGATGCAGTATCTTTATGATGATGGAGAGATGCTCCAGTTTATGGATACCACAACCTTTGATCAGATCGGACTGACCCATGATCAGGTGGGCAAAGATGTTACTGATTTCCTTGTAGACGGCATGGAGACGGACATTCTCTTCCATAACGGCCAGGCGATCACTGTGGACCTCCCCAATCCCTACGTCTATGAGATCATAGAGACACCGCCTAACTTCAAGGGTGACTCACAAG
>CAYPWA010000047.1:0-4528 GCA_964414325.1 uncultured Sulfurovum sp.
CAGCTGCTGCTGGTGATCGTCTTTATTGTGTTTGAAGAGTTGATTTGGGAGGGGATCGCCTATCCGATCTATCGGTATGTGCATGGGCTTAGGATCCTTCAGAAGGTCGAGGCGAAGCTGCAATCGGTTAATGCCTATGTGATACTGGTATTGTTTGTGGTGATGCTGGTCTCTGTGGAGATATTGGGGCTTTATGCGGGGTATCAGTTTGTCAGCGGGAGTGTGGTGATAGGATTGGTGATCTACCTGAGCAAGATCCCCATTGCGGCGTTTACCTTCTGGATGTTTCGTGTGACTGAGGAGAAGCTGATGCAGTTTGGGTGGTTCGCATGGTTGTACGGCAAGATCATGCGTGCCATCGCGTGGCTTAAGGGGTTGGAGATATACCAAAGTACAATGAAACGCTTGAAGGAAACGAAAGTCTTACTCAAAGGATGGATCACGGCGTTCAAGGCGAAGTATTTTGCCAAAGAGTCTCCTTTTGTCTCTCGGCTTAGAAGACTCTACCGTCGCATCAAATCCGCGCTCAAGAGGGACTGATGGGCAAACGACCTCTTTGGTTTTGGCTCTTTACGGCACTGGTGATCACTGTCGGACTCTGTTTTGAGATACGTCCGATCTATGATCGGCTGGCAGCGTGGTTTGGCGATCTGTGGCACTTTGTACGCGAACACGCTTTGGCAATACTCGCAGCATTCTTTCTGGTCAAAGGCAAATTTGTTCTTAAATTGTTTCTCAAAAAGATTGTGTTGCTCTCGATGACGGGGCTTGGTAAACGCTATTTGATCGAGCGGGTTTTCAGCTATCACTTCAAGGTGCATTTTCTCGACCATATCAAAGATGATCTCACCCGTCTTTTTGCCCATATCAAAAAGAATTTTATGCATTTCCCGTTGACAAAGAAGATTATCGCCGGCTTTGCATTTTTGGGATCATTGGGGTATGTCGGGAAATTTATGGGATGGATGCTGGCAATGAAGGTGGTCATTGCCAAAATATGGAGCTTTTTGTTGGCAGTGGTGCTCAAGACCGGCAGTGCGGTTGCCTACTTTTTTACCGACTATATCTGGAGCAGTTGGCTGGCTCCCATCATCGAGGTGGTGATCTTCGGATGGCTGCTTGATCTTCTGGAGAAAGTCCCTTTCTTGACACGTACCGTACGGGGGATCTACGGGTTTTTCAAAGGTGCGGCGCTCTGGCTTGATAGATGGATAGGAAAGATCTTCCACCATCCCATTCAGGCATCGCTGCGCTGGCTTCGTAAAGAGACACGTAGCCTGATCTACCGTTTTATCGGATACAAAAGGGTACCCGCCTATCAGCAGCTGCGTGAACTGAGAGGGTATGAACCCAACAAATGGAAGCAGTTAAAGCAACAAAGAGAAAGTAGAAGACGCACGCGTTCGCTCTCCCGCTATGCACAAAGAAAACAGACACCGTAGGGGCAACCCTTGTGGTTGCCCTCAACAGATCAATAGGATCGGTTTTTCATCGCCGCCTGCGCTTCTCGTTTGAGTGTCTTCTCTTTGAGGTCGGCACGTTTGTCGTGAAGCTTCTTCCCTTTGGCGACGGCGATGGAGACCTTGGCGAGATTGCGTTCGTTGAAGTAGAGCATCAGCGGCACAATGGTCAATCCGTCCTTGTGGACTTTGTTGTGCAACTTGAGCAGCTCTTTTTTGTGCAGGAGCAGTTTACGCGGCGTACGGCTGTCGCGGGCGAAGTGGCGGTTGGTCGTCTCCAGTTCGGGGATATGGGCATTCATCAGGTGGAGTTCCCCCTGTATGAATCGGCAGAAGGCATCGTTGAGATTGGCACGCTTGGCACGCAGCGCCTTGACCTCACTGCCCTGCAGGACGATCCCCGCTTCGAACTTCTCGAGAATCTCATAGTCGTGCCTGGCTTTTTTGTTCTGTGCGACGATAGTAATTGCCACGTATACTCCGATTTTTTGATGGAATTATAACATAAGAAGCATGCTTTGGGATGACAAAGTTTAGTTATAGTAAGATTAAGCAGTGAAATACCTCTTAAAAATAACAAAAGGAGTGGGGAATGCATTGGTTGATGATCGTAGCAATGGTATGGGGAGTGGTAACACTCTCTATGGGCGAGGAGTTGGACAAGAGATGGCGTTCCAACAAGAACTGTGAAGCCTGCCATCAGGCGATCTCCAAAAAATGGGAGACCTCGAGGCACGCCAATTCTCACTTCAGCAAGAATGACCTCTTTAAGAAATCGTTGGAGTATATTATCCGTAAGAACCCGACACTGATCCTTGACGAGGTGAAGGTTGAGTGTGCGCAGTGTCACAACCCCAGACTTGCCAAGACAGATGTGAGTAACGAAGAGAAGGTCGCACTGCTCTTTGAAGATGCCGATACCAAGAAGAAGTTCCATAAGATGCTTGAGAACACGACGATGAAGAACGGAATCAATTGTCTTGTGTGTCACAACATCGATCAGATTCATCTGGACAAACAGAAAGGATCGGGAGGGATGAAAAGTGTGGTGTTCGGTCCGCAGGGAACGATGTTCGGTCCTTTTGCCGATGCCCACTCTCCATACCACAAGACCGAACAGCGCAGCCATTTTGTAGGAGACGATCCCACACTCTGTTTTGTCTGCCACTACAGCCAGAAGAACAGCAACGGACTACATGTCTATGCAACGGGAATAGAGTATGACAGGTTCGCAACGGATAATGAAGGGTGTAAAGAGTGTCATATGAGCAAACGATATAAAGGGGTTGCTTCCAACTATTCACCATCAGGTGGCAAACCCAAAGAGCGTATGGTACGAGAGCACCGTTTTGCCAGTGTGGACAACAGCAATATCCTCAACGACTATGTTTCGCTCAAGAGTCATACGGAAGGGGATCTGTTCGTGATCGAGGTCAAGAATGATGCGCCGCACAAGATTCCTACAGGCTATGGGCTGAGAGAGATCATCCTCACAGTGATCTTTATGGACAAAAATGACAAGGTACTGAAGAAGATACGTTATACAATGTCGACCAAATGGGCGGATGAAGAGGGAAAAGAGACGATTCCTCACCTTGCCAAAAAAGTGCTCAAAGATACCCGTATGAACGGTAAAAGTACCAATGCTTACAAATTCCGTATCCCTCAAGGGGCGGTCTATGCCAAATACAGCCTCTCCTATCGTCTTGTTCCGGATGGACTTGCAAAGGAACTTGGTATTACGGATCCTTTCTTCCTGAAAGAGTATACGTTTACGGAACAGAGAGTACATCTCTAAGTGTCTGAGATACTCTATCGTGATGAGGTGCTTGTAGCGGTCAACAAGCCTTCGGGACTGCTGGTGCACCGTTCTCCTATAGACCGTCGAGAGACCCGTTTCGCGTTGCAGGAGGTGCGTGACAGGATCGGTGCACATGTCTACCCTGTACATCGATTGGATAAGCCGACCTCGGGAGTATTACTCTTTGCACTGGATGAACAGGTGGCACAGCAGCTTTCCGGGGCGTTTCGTTACGGAAAGATTTCCAAGTCTTATCTGGCAGTCGTACGCGGCTATGTTGAGGAGGAGGGGATGATCAATCATCCTTTGCGGCAGATGCTCGATACCAAGGAGCAGAAGAGACGAGGTGTGACCAAAGAGGCACAGGAGGCACGTACATACTATCGACAGCTTGCAACCGTAGAGTTGCCATACCCGGTCAGTCGATATCCGGTCGCACGTTACTCTCTGGTCAGGCTTACCCCATACACAGGAAGAAAACACCAATTGCGTCGCCATATGAAACATATCTTCCATCCCATCGTTGGAGACACGAAACATGGCAGAGGAGAACACAATCGTCTCTTCAGGGAGAAGTTCGGGATTGACAGACTGCTGCTGCATGCCGAGCAGATGCGGCTTGTGCATCCGATCACGGGAGAGGATCTTGTTTTCCAAGCCTGTCCCGATGAGGCATTTCAAAAAGCGATGGCACTTTTTGAACCGTTGTAAGTTTTTGGGTGGAATGGGGTAGAATTACGAATTACGAATTACGAATGAATGAAGGGGAAGTGATGCCGGAACTGATAGCAAGCCATCCGTTTGGTGGGCTTGAGCCTGTTGTCCAACATGAGATAGAGCGCCTGACCAAACGTCAGCAGTTTAAAAAGGGGGAGACGCTCTTTGGCGGGGATGAGCTGATGCACTACTTCTATATCGTCACCGGCGGTAAGATCAAGAGTTATCAACTCAACCTTGACAACGGTAAAGAGCAGACGATCTTCGTATTTCGTGAGGGGGATATGTTCGATACGATCGTGTTACTTGACGGTGAGCCGCATGATGTGATGTACGAAGCGCTTGAAGACTCCGAAGTGATTCGTTTGCCTATCGCCGATGTACGTGAGCTGCTGCGTACCAACGAATCGTTCAACCGTATCTTTTTCCCCTATATCGCCAAGCAGATGCGACACATGGAAGAACTTGCGACCGACCTCTCTCTTTACTCGACCTCCGAGCGTCTGATCAAGCTTTTGATACAGAACCTCGATCCTAACAACAGACTCAA
>CAYPWA010000047.1:4628-8281 GCA_964414325.1 uncultured Sulfurovum sp.
ATGAAAAAACTACTGCTTTCAGCCATTGCGGCATCACTGTTGGTGAGTACATCAGGTATCGCCAAAGAGCAGGCGGCAAAAGATGCAACGGTAGGAGAGGTCAACAAGATCGCTATCTCCAATGCCAAAGAGGATGCGCGTAACAATCAAACCAAATTGGTACAAGAGGCGATCGAGTCTTTGAAGTATGCCCAGAGTGCGGTGATCGATCTGGAGCACAAGGATGCCAAAAGTGCCAAAGCCGATCTGGAAAAGGCGATCGGAAAACTGGAGGTGATCCTCGCGGCAAAAAATGCCCCCAAACTGCTTCCGATCAACAATGTGATCCAGGTACATGAGTTCGTCGGTACGGCGGAAGATGTGGACAAGGCAGTCAAAACAGTCAAGTCTCTGCTCGATGACGGTAAGGTACAGGAGGCTAGAGCCTTGATGATCCCGCTTGTAAGCGAGATCGATATTACCACGGTCTCTCTACCTCTGGCATCTTACCCCGATGCGTTGAAGCTGGCAGCGAAGTATGTCCATGACGGTAAGCTTGACAAGGCAAAAGAGGTACTCTATATCGCCCTGAGCACCTTTACCGAAGTGACCGATGTGGTACCTATCCCGTTGCTTGAGAGTACGGATCTGATCGCTGCGGCATCACGCGTAGCAAAAGAGGACAAAGCCAGAGCCTTGAAGTATCTCGATGCAGCGAGTGATGCGCTGGATGTCGCAGAGAAGCTGGGATATGTCAGTGAGAGTACCGTGACGTACAAAGTGCTGCATGAGAAGATCAAAGCGGTGCAAAAAGAGATCAAAGGCAAGAACAAAGCCGAGAAGCTCTTCGAGTCGCTTGCAGCGAAACTCAAGGAGTTCAAATCCAAGATTGTCTCTGCAAAAGAGAGCAAATAATTGACAGGATGCAACAAAAGTTGCATCCATATCCCCCTTTTATCCTTTATAATATGATTAAAAAGAAACCCCAAAGAGGGTCGATAAGGAGTCAGTTATGATGGTAACACGATACAATCCCTATAACGATCTGGATATCAGAAAAGGATTTGAGCTGCTTCACTCTTTGATGAATCAGTTCGATCCTGTCAAAGAGGAAGCCTCGATCGCATCATTTGTCCCTGCGGTCAATACCAGAGAGGGTGAAGATGCCTACTATATCGAGATCGATCTTCCCGGTATCAAGAAGGAAGATATCGAGATCACGACAGAGGATAATGTACTAACGATCTCGGGTGAGAGAAAGTACAAAGATGAGGTCAAAGAGGATGACTACTACAAGGTAGAGAGCCGTTACGGCAAGTTTAGCCGCAGCTTTACGCTGCCTGAGAAGGTGGATGTAGAGAAGATCCATGCCGAGAGTAAGGACGGAGTGCTTGAAGTGGTCATTCCCAAGGTTCCTGAAGAGGCGAACAAGCCAAGAAAGATCGAGATAAAGTAATAGCGTTGTGGTGTGTCAGTACAACACTCCTGCACCTTGCAAACGCAAGCGCCCCTTCGGGGTTGGGTGCAAGGTTTGTCGCATTGCACTGACACACCAGTAAGAAGCATCGTTAAGAAAAGAGTAAAGATAAAATAGGAGGTGCAAAATGGATGTCGTCAAAACAGCCAAAGAAGTAGCCAATACAGTTGAAGAGAAGGTGGAAAAAGGGCTGGAGATCGCAAAAGAGACCTTTGCCAATGTGGCAAGTCACCTTCCTTTTGCCAACCTCGCCAAACGCGGCAGTGACGGTTTCACAATCGAGATCGATCTGCCGGGTGTCAAAAAAGAGGATATCGAACTGCAGGTAGAGGATAACATCCTCACTGTCAAAGCAGTACGAAAGATGAAGAACGAAGTGAAGAAAGAGGACTACTACCTCTGTGAGAGCAACTTCGGTCTGATCTCAAGAAGTTTCGTACTGCCTGAAGGCATCGACAAGGAGAAGATCGATGCCAAGCTTGAGGACGGGCGTCTCTATATCTCCTTGGAGAAAGAGGAGTCCCGAAAAGCCAAGAGTATCTCCGTAAGCTAAGAGGCATGCGCCTCTTAGTGTTTCTTCGTTATACTTTACTTCAATCCAACAATTCCCCCAAAGGATATTATCGTTATGCAAAAATGGTTTCAAGACAATAAGATTATGATGCTGCTGAGTGCAGTCGTATTTGTAGGGGGCTATTTCTTCTTACGCCTTGCCTACCATATGTCGGACAAGATGCCTTTTACACAGGAGATCATCCTTGTTGTGCTGGGGACACTGGCAACAATCCTTATTACGGCGATGCTGTTGAACAAACAGACCAGTGTCGAGTTGGAGAAGGAACAGAGTGTCAAGTTTATCGAGCTCAAGACTGAAACCTATCAGAAGCTTATCGATACCATAGAGGAGATGGTGCTGCACAAGGATGTCACCGGTGAGGATCTGGTGCGATTGCGATTCCATACACATCGGCTTGCAATCTTTGCCTCTCCTGCAGTGCTGGAAGAGTATGAACACTTTCTTGAGGTATTTAACGCACGGGTCGCTCAGGACAAACATGTCAGCGGCAAAGATGAAGATGCTCTTTCTCAGGCACTGGCACGACTGACAGTCTATATCCGTGCGGATCTGGTGGGCGAACTGGATGCAGAGAGCGGCAGAAGTGCCAAAGAGATCCGAGACCAGATCATGGCAAACGCCGCTTGACAAAGCCTAAGGCTTTTGTCAAAATTCTTCATTCTTCATTCTTCATTCTAAAAAATGTGCTCCCGCTCCCGCTAAAAAACCACCCCTCCGGTGCTTTCTCTTTGAGTGCTGGGTAGGCGATACGCGCTGCGGCATAGAGATCGTTGAGCATGATCGGATCGGCGATCAGTTCGAGGAGTTCGGCACTGCGGTATCGCTCCCAGCCTTCGAAGGTACAGGGCAGGATCTTCTCAAGCAGATAGGCCTTGAAGGTCTTGTAGACCAGTGCCGTATCACATCCGATATCGGGCGTATAGAGTTCTAAGGGCAGAGGGGCTTCATCGAACGGTTCTACGATCTCTCCGAAACCGCTGATATTGGCAGAGGGGTAGTTGTGGATGAAGAAAGGAAGATCCGCACCGATGGTACTTCCTATGCGAGAGAGTGTCGGTATGTCGATATGTAGCTCACATACCTCGTTGACCAGCCGCATAAATGCCGCGGCATCGGAACTTCCGCCGCCAAGACCCGCCTGAGAGGGTATACGCTTCTCTACGATAACTTTATGTGCCAAAAAGAAGTGCTCAAGCGCTTTCGATCGGGTATGCTCCAGTAGGGCACGGTAGGCTTTATAGATGGTATTGGATCGTGTGGGAACATTCCCACATCCCTCGATGGTGAACGCTTCACCGGTATGCGGTACGAGCGTAAGGGTATCGTAGAGATCCTCTACACGCATAAAGCGGGAGAGGAGGGTATGGTAGCCGTTTTCGTACCCGGTGATCTTGAGAAAGATATTGACCTTGGCGTGTGCCTGAATGGTGGGGAGGGACACATCTGCTCCTTGATTGTGATAGAGAGATTATATCGAAGATGAGATTTAAACTGTTTTCTGTTACATTGTGTCAGATTAAATGCAAGGTGAAATGATGAACGACAACTTTATTCAACTGCCAAGAGGCACGTTTGTGATGGGATCGGATGCACCGGATGCGACCGAGCGGGAGAGACCGC
>CAYPWA010000048.1:0-3505 GCA_964414325.1 uncultured Sulfurovum sp.
TCCTCTCCCAAAAAAGCATAGCTTTTGCCAATGCGTGCCACAGGATCGAACCGGATCGTCAATCTCTCCTTGTCGGTGATCACCTCATCCTTCACAAAGATCTCTTGGACATTCAGTACCACCGGGACAGTCTTTCCTCCACCAAGATCGATCTCTTGGTTGAGCTCACAAAAGTAGGCTACAGGAGCACTCGATATCATAGAAGGAAAGCCCTGTTTCATCACCACCGTTTCGATTTTAAACGCTTCGGCTTCACTTTCACTGTGAGGCAGTCCTTTGGAAGAGAGGTGCATCTTCTCCAGATCGCTCTCCTCCACCATACAGATGGTACACCGTTTGTGTTTACGGAGGTTTAACAACGTATCCTTGGGAGTACCGTCAGGCTTGTGCCCTACTGAGATCAGTACCGATGCAGGATCGGAAGAGAGTCCGATAAAGTAACTAAACGGTGCGACATTCACCACCCCCTCATCCTCTGTCACCACCCATGCGATAGGTCGGGGGATGATCGTCTGTGCCATAAGCTTATAGGTTTCATTCAGGTTTGCATCTTCTGTCAGGTCAAATCGCATTATCACTTCCTTTGCTAAATACTTTTTTGGCTTTATCCCAGAGACTCTCCGTCTCTTCTTCCGCCACCTCTTCTATCTTATCTTCTTCGGGCATATAAAGCCCTTCTTGGGGCAAGGCATTTTCAGGTGTGCCGTCTACATTGATCACGGTCAGTTCAGGATGGATCAGCTCTCTGAGTTTTTTTTGTACGACCATTTTGGTAGTCATAAGACTCATACTGCATCCATGACACGTACCGGTAAGTTCAATATAGACTTTACCGTCTTTGACACCAAGCAGTTTGATCGCACCGCCGTGAGACTGTACGTACTCATTGACCGTAGGGAGGTGATACTTCACTGCATCATAGATCTCTTTGTCTGAAAATGTCATTCATAATCCTTTATTATAAAAATAATACCTTTCCCCTTAAATAGGACTAACAGTATCCTATTTTACTTTTTTAAGACCAAGTGAGACGAACAGTCCTACTGAAAGCAGCACAATACTCATAAGATAAATGATCATATACTCCCCTGAAATCTTGAGTATCACCCCACCAAGTATCGGGAAGAAGAGCCCCACCGAACTAAGGTTAGTCTGCAATGCCGTATAGACAGGTCTTTTCTCTTCAGGTGCGATCTCAATAACAAGGTTCATCCCCGCAATATTGAAGCCATCCAGTGCAACGCCAAAAAGCAAAAAGATCACGGCATAGGCATAGACCGTATCTGCAACGAGTGCGATAAGAAATGCCATGATCATAAACACAAATGCCAATGAGAGCATACGCTCATAGTCAGCGATCTTCCGCCACAGCAGCATACTGCCTATAATACTTCCGACCATTTGTACGGTAATGAACCCACCCAGCATCCAACCCGTCAGCGTAAAAGCACTGTTCGCATTAAGGATCACAAAAGGCATGGCAAGAAAGTAGCTGAAACTCAGAAAGATCGCCAAAATCTGTTGACGCAGCCTTTTGTCCGACTTGAGCGTAGCCATCGCATTACGAATAAAGGTACCAAAATCTTTCTCTTTAAGGGTAACATTCTCTTTGGAGGGTTCATCGATCGTCACAAAGGCAGCAAAACCGATCACCATAAAAAAACTGCTGACCATAAAAAGGTAGGCATAGCTCTGTGGTGCTTCAAAATGGTTCAGCACATACCCTGTCACTCCCCCACTGATGATCGACGCCACCGATCCGGCGATACTTCTATTCGCCATAGTCTTGCCGCGGTAGGCTTTGGAGAAGAGCTTTGCCTGCAACTCCTTGAAGTAGATCGCACCAAATCCTGCAGTAAATGAGAAAAAAAAGAGCCCCAGACCAATAAAAAAGAGTGTCAAAGGCTTGTTGCTGTCTCCTATGAGAAAAATGCTCAATCCGATGGAGAACCAGCTGATCCACCGGAAAAAGAAAACTTTTCGGATATAGGGCAATACTCTCTTATATGCCTGTGCATGGAACGCTGCATAGAGCTGAATGAGGATCGCCCCGCCGCGCAGTAACGAAGCAAACAGACCGACGATCACCATACTGTCACTAAAGTGGTGGACGATCAAAGGCAGTACGGTAGAAGGTTCGGCAATAGTGATCGCCAATGCCAAGAAAAAGGCATGTACAACATTTTTATAGTTGTTTTTCGGGTTATCCACCTGATACATCTATACTATATTACCCGATCCACAATATGGCACACAGACAACAAAGCAGCAGTACAAGATACCGACTGTTTTGATACACAACTTTCATACCAAACAGTGGTTTCCCATCAATAAAAATACCCAACTGTACCGCAGTAACCAACATTGCGGCTGCAACAAATGATACGAACGAAACCCCTGCTAACACATACCATGACATATGTTCAAAAGCATAAACAAAAATCAAGACACTCACCATCAAAACGACCACATGCTGCACTATCCACAAAGGTGTCAACTCCTCTTCTTTATAGTGCACACGTGCAATCTTGAAATAGATGAAAATCAATAAGATGGATAGATAGATCATTGTACAACTCCGGGATTGATGATATCTTTTTTGACTCTTGCAAAAGCCTCTTTGATATCCGATTCATTTACATTATGATAAAGGTCGACATAGTAGCTGTACTCTACTTTGAATCCTCTTCTTACTTCCATATTTAAAAAGCTTTTGGGAAATGGACCTATATTTTTCCGGTTGGGATTATAGGGACTGTTGCAGACAATATCTCTTTTATAGCTGACAAAGAGTTGCAAATCACACTTTTGATCAAACGTATAAAGGGAATTCAATGTACTTTTAAACGCTTTGTCAAGCGTAATATCATTAAGCGCCAAACATTGTACCGGAGTAGACAGATTGGTGTCTTTTTTAATAATGGGTGGACTTTTTTTATCGCAACCGACAAAAAACAGTGCCGCCATAATAAGTAGCATTTTAATCATTTTTGCTTTTTCTCTCAAACAGTTTTTTTAAACACTCCATTCGGAAAGAGACCATCGGCACCTCTTTTTTATAAACCTCATACGCATTGCCAAATTTTCTATGTACTTCCATCTCTTCAAAGATCAGTACCATCAGCATAATGAAGAGCATTTCCAAAGGTGCCACAATCGTAATGAAGGTCAGGCTACCAAGCAGCAGCGCCCATCCAAGAGGCAGCAGTGTCAGACCAAAGAGCATTGGATGACGCATACAGCGGTAGATCCCTGTTGTCACCAGTCTGTTCGTCTCCATCCTCGGGATATCTCCTACACGTCCTTTTGTCAGCTCACGCCCACCATTGGCAGCAGCACGAAATGCCAACCTCAGCAAGAATGCCCCCAGCAATGCACTGATGAAATGGAACCAAAGGTTACTGAACAATGGCGTGTGCCAATCTTTGGCAAGCGCATAAAAGGCTCCGCCGATGAGCATGACAAACCACAACAGTAGTCGAACAACAACGGAGGCGGAGGTATT
>CAYPWA010000048.1:3605-5124 GCA_964414325.1 uncultured Sulfurovum sp.
AGAATTTCAGTAATATTGGTATCATCTACAAGAGGCAAAGCATTAGAGTCAAATGCCTCAAGTGCCTCATCAAGCAGTATTCTATCATAGCCCGCATGAAACAGTTCAATTTTTCCTGTCTCTTTCACCATCTCGTAGGGACTTATGCCCATCTCCTGAAAAATAATCGTATCCACGCCTTCTCCAAGCAGCCATTCAATCACCGCTCTTCCCCCATGAGCAGGATTTTCTACGATCTCTACCTGATTATCTTCAATAAGTGCAAACCATTTTGCTTTTCCAAACAAAGGTGCCAGTGGCGGATTTTCTCGTTTCATTTTGACCGGTATTGCTATCTTCATCATCAAACTCCTGCTATTTTTTGAACATATGACAAAAATATAGCACTTTTTTGATCATATGTCAACATAACTTTAAGTTTTTAAAATTATAATGCAAAAAAATACATTAGAGGCTTCACCATGACACAATTCATCAAACCGACACTCGCATTTTTGACACTCACTATGGGACTTCATGCCTATGATGCGACCAAAGCACAATCACTCGATACCTTCTACAGCCACATGACCCAAAAGGCATGCGCAGACTCCAAACTCTTTGTCAAAGCCGTCGATGTCATGAAACTGCTCAGAAACAACAAACCTGTCACATTGCTGGATGTACGTACAGACGGTGAAGCATCTGTGATCTCTCTTTCCGGAAAGAATGCACTGCATATCCCCATCGAGCATCTTTTTGAAAAAAGCAACCTTGACAAACTGCCTACAGATAAACCTGTCATGATCGTCTGCCACTCCGGTACCCGAGCGACACTTGCCGCTATGGGGCTAAAACAGATCGGCTTCAAAAATGTACATGTTGTCAAAGGCGGACTCATCGCACTTGCCAAAGCAGACAATCCCAAGAATGCACCTGTCAAATAATTCTCTATGTCCGAGTATATACTTTACGGAGGAGTGACATTTCTCCTCTCCATTCTCTTCTCTATGGGCGGTACCGGTTCGGGTATCGCGCTGATCCCTCTGCTGACTTTTCTGGGTGTTGATTTTACATTTGCCAAAGCTGTAGGGCTTTTTGCCGGAGCAACGACGACCATCACTTCCAGTATCATGAACCTCAAGCGCAAAGTGCTTGATATCGGTTTTGTCTGGCCTATTGCACTGAGTATGCTGATCTTCGCACCGATTGGTGCCTATAGTAGTCGTTTTATCAATGAGGATATCGTCAAGTTTCTCTTTATGCTGCTGCTCTTCTATAGTGCTACGATGATGATGTTTGGCAAGAAAAGATCTCTGACAAAGCTTACAGGGGAAAAGGTGCTCTTTCTTGTCGGTGCATCCGTAGGGTATATTGCAGGGTTACTTGGTGTCGGCGGCGGCAATCTGTTGATCCCCATCCTTGTACTACTTGGCTTTGAGCCTAAAAAAGTGGCGATCGCTACCAGTTTTGTCGTACCGTTCAGTGCCTTGGGATCATTCTTTACCTATGCTTCCTATGTACCGATGGATTGGGTACT
>CAYPWA010000048.1:5224-7864 GCA_964414325.1 uncultured Sulfurovum sp.
CCCTTTGGAGAGCAGCGCACTCTTGAGTCCCGCACCTACCGTTGCAGCGACCAGAAAATTGACCTGCAGTTTGCTGCAGAGCTGCGGCAGTACCTGTCCCGGTCTGACATCTTGCGTGAAGGCAGGATTCTCATAGACCTTCTCTTCGATGATCTCTTTGTCATGCACATGGAAGAGCATCAGGAAAGGTGCATCAGGTTTGCCCGGTACGACCTTGTCACGTTTCATACTCGCCACAAGTACACGGTAGTCGTCCTTCTCATCCTCTATCAGCAGATCCGCACCGCTGATGAGCATCATGCTTATCTTCTCCCTGGCGCTTTTGATGATACGTGCGAAGGTAGGACGAGAGACCCCCATCTGCTCCGCCGCATCCGCCTGATAGAGCCCCTGATTGTCCATTAGATAGAGTGCTTCCATCTCTTCATGCAGCAGATGGATGGTGTCACTGCCGGGGCACTCCTTGGCACCAAAGTGCTTGCATAGCGGCTTAAATTGTAAATGTCGTTTCAGTTTGTCACGTCCCATAGTATGAAGTATACCATTTTTATTTTAATACTTGACATATGACCAAAAAATTGTTATATTTGCAACATATGTTCAAAATATAGTTGAAAGGAGCATGATGAATCTGCTCAGAAAGGTGTATCTTTTCTATTATGACGGATTTCGTCAGATGCGCATAGGCAAAAAGCTCTGGGCACTGATCCTGCTCAAGCTCTTTATTCTGTTCGTGATCGTCAAGTGGCTCTTCTTCCCCAATCTGCTGGAGACGAAGTTTAGCAACGACGCACAACGAAGCAGCTATATCTTGAACCAACTTACCGACTCAAAGGAGTAATCATGGAACATGCCGCAGCACTGGTAGACTGGTCACGTGCGCAGTTCGCACTCACGGCACTCTACCACTGGCTTTTCGTCCCGTTGACACTGGGACTTACCTTTATCGTCGCCATTATGGAGACGATCTATGTCAAGACAGGGGATGCATGGTGGAAAAAGACTACCAAGTTCTGGATGACCCTGCTGGCGATCAACTTTGCCATCGGGCTGGCGACGGGGATCATTATGGAGTTCGAATTCGGTACTAACTGGTCGAACTACTCTTGGATCGTGGGGGATATCTTCGGTGCACCGCTGGCGATCGAGGGGCTGATGGCATTCTTTATGGAGTCGACCTTCTTTGCCGTGATGTTCTTCGGATGGGACAAAGTAAGCAAACGGATGCACCTACTCTCCACCTGGCTGGTGGCTATCGGCTCCAACCTCTCGGCACTCTGGATACTCGTTGCCAACGGCTGGATGCAGCATCCGGTAGGCATGAAGTTCAATCCCGATACGGCACGAAACGAGATGGAGAACTTCTGGGCGGTACTCTTCAATCCCAACGCCTTCAGTAAATTTCTCCATACTATCAGTGCCGGGTATGTACTTGCCGCGATCTTCGTCATCGGGATCAGTGCCTGGTATCTACTCAAAGGGCGTGAAATACGCTTTGCCAAGCGCAGTATGATCGTTGCAGCTTCATTCGGGCTGATCACTTCGTTCTTTATGCTCACTACCGGTGACGAATCTGCTTTCGAAGTCGCCCAGCAGCAGCCTATGAAGCTCGCAGCGATGGAGGGACTCTACAAAGGTGAGTCCCGTGCAGGTATCGTTGCCGTGGGACTGCTTGACAGCGAAAAGGTTCCCGGAGACGACAAAGACCCCTTCAAGTTCAAGATCGAGATCCCCAATGCCCTCTCCTTTTTGGGCTACCACTCACTCAACGCCTTTGTCCCCGGTGTGGACGATCTACTCTACGGCAATGAGAAACACGGCATCATGAGTGTAGCACAGAAGATGCAGGAGGGCAAAATAGCGGTCAAAGCGCTTGGTGACTATAAACGATTCAAAAAAGAAGGCAATGAAGCCGATGCCAAAGAGGCGCTTGCACGTTTCAGAGCACACGAAAAGTACCTCGGATACGGCTATCTCAAAAAACCTGAAGACGCCGTCCCCAACGTGGCACTGACCTTCTACAGCTTCCACACCATGGTAGGGCTGGGGACATGGTTCCTGCTGCTCTTTATCCTGGTGCTTTACTTCGCGATGATCAACGAGATCGAGAAAAAACGCTGGGTACTCTACGCAGCGCTCTGGACGATACCGTTGGCATACGTCGCACAGGAGTGCGGATGGATCGTCGCCGAAGCGGGACGACAACCCTGGGCGATACAGGATCTGCTGCCTGTGGGGATGGCGGCATCCAATGTCGCGGCAACATCCGTACAGATCACCTTCTGGCTCTTTGCCGTACTCTTTACAGGACTTCTGATCGCCGAAGTGAAGATCATGCTGAGCCAGATCAAAACCGGACCGGAGGATCACTAATATGGAAACACTCTCACTCTATACACTACAGACCTACTGGTGGCTGCTGGTGAGCATCATCGGCGCACTCTTTGTCTTCATGACGTTCGTGCAGGGGGGACAGACCCTGCTCTATACACTGGGTAAGAGCTCGGATGAACGTGATGTCATCATCAACTCGCTCGGACGCAAATGGGAGCTGACCTTCACCGCACTGGTGATGTTCGGCGGAGCGCTCTTTGCCGCTTTCCCGCTCTTTTATGCAGTCAGTTTCGGAGGAGCCTACTA
>CAYPWA010000049.1:0-7681 GCA_964414325.1 uncultured Sulfurovum sp.
ACCTCAATGTATTCTTGACATTGTCGCTTCGATCGCTCTTTAAAGAGTGCTATATTATCGCGATCTCCGACTCGATCCATACGACCAAGAAACTGAAGATGGCGGGTGCGAATAAAGTGATCGATATGTATGAGGTGAGTGCCAACAAGATCTACAATATCCTCAAGCGACCCGTTGCGACCAAGATCCTCGAGGGGTTTGTACACAATACCCACGGTATCACGCTGCGAGAAATGCTCATACCTGAAGGATCGTTCCTGCATGGTGTAATGACCGATACGCTGGATATGTCACCTTACGGTATTTTACTGATCGGACTGATCGATGAGGAGTTGGGACACAAGTTCGAGTTTATCACAACAGGAATCAATCACAAGCTTGACAGCGGCGATACGATTGTCTGTCTGGGACCCAAGGAAAAACTAGAGGCATTCGAGATGTTGATCAAGGAGGAAAAATCACTATGAAGATAGCTGTGATCGGAGCAGGAAAATGGGGTCTTGCTATCATAGGACGCGTTATGAGCAAAGCCCATAACGCTACGCTGTCGCTGAGACCTCTTTGGCAGAGTGCCCGTGCGACTGGTCGCACAGTGAGTGCCTGTGTAACGATTGTGAATTGTTGTGAAAGGAGAGTGTCATGAAAATAGCTGTCATTGGAGCAGGTAAATGGGGTCAGGCACTCTATCATGCCTATGTGCAGCGTAATGATGTGGTGATCCATTCGAGAACGGCAAGGCGTATTGACAACTTCGTGGGGCTGGATGAGGCGTTGGCACGAGAGTATCTGGTGATGGCGATCCCCGCACAGTTCGTGCGCGGTTGGATGGAGGAGCACTTTGTTGACAACGGACAGAAGATACTGGTCGCTGCCAAAGGGATCGAGACCTCTACGGGTGCCTTTCTCAATGAGATCTATGAACGCTTCGTCCCCAAAGAGCGGTTGGCATACATCTCTGGACCATCCTTTGCCGCCGAGGTGGTGCAGTCGCTTCCAACGGCATTGATGATCTCTTCGTCCAATATCGCACTTGCAGAGGTCTTTGCCAACGCATTGCCGGATTTCATCAAAGGATATGTGAGCGATGATGTGGTCGGCGCGGAGGTGGCAGGTGCCTACAAGAATGTGATCGCCATTGCAGGCGGTGTAAGTGACGGACTGGGGCTTGGTAATAATGCCCGTGCTGCGTTGATCTCGCGAGGGTTGGTAGAGATGACCCGTTTCGGAGAGGCATTCGGTGCCAAGGCGGAGACCTTTCTCTCGCTGGGAGGGGCGGGAGACCTTTTCCTGACAGCCAGTTCGACTCTCTCTCGGAACTATCGAGTGGGACTGGGATTGGCAGAGGGAAAAAGCATGGATGAGATACTCAAGGATCTCGGAGAGGTCGCCGAAGGGGTACCTACCGCTCAGGCACTGCATCGGATCGCTGAAGAGAAGGGTGTTTATCTTCCTATAGCCCAAGAGGTCTATCGAATGATCTATGAGGGGAAGGATCCGCAGGAGAGTGTACGTGACCTGCTTAGCTGATTGTGATATATCTATCATAAAGAACAAGGGAGAATAGAATCGTGAAGTACCTTTTGATCGTCGTAATATGTATGATTTCTCTGCATGCGGAAGATCCTAGCAACACAGAGAATAATTTATCGGCTGCAGATCCGAAAGAGATCGTGTTACCGACCAAAGAGATCCGTATCGTGGGATTGAAGACGTTTGATAAAATTGAGGTCTACAAGGCACTTGGCGTGGAGTTTCCCAGTTTCTTTGCTTTTTGGAAAGATGATACACCTCGGATCAAAGAGAAACTTATTCCGACCATTGCACCGGCACTTCGCAACTTCTTTGATTCGGAGGGGTATTACGATGCGACATTTGATATTGATGATACAGATACGCTGATCACGGTCAAGGTGCAAGAGGGAGAACCGGTCAAGGTACATGATATCAATATCAGCAGTGACTTCAATATTGACGACCTTGTTACCTTTAAGCGAGGTGAGGTTTTCAAGGCAAAACAGTTTATCAAGATAAAGTCCAATATTATTGGAAAACTTCTTAAAGATGGCTACTGCTCTTACGACCTGGATACCAAAGCCTATGTGGATCTGGAAAAACATACGGTTGATCTCTCTTATACCTTGAAAAAGGGTGGGATTTGTACATTTGGTGATGTAACGGTCAAAGGACTCAAAACGATCGATCCTGAAATTGTCAAATCTCGAGTACGTGCAGAAAAAGGGATGCGCTTTTCAACAGAAGCGATACAGGACACCTCTTCTGCACTCTATAAACTTCATGCCTTCGATTCGGTTCTCGTAGGTGTGGACCGGAAGATATACAATGTCGTCCCGGTAGACATCACCGTGCAGGAGATGCAGGATCCGTATCATATTGAGGCGGGTGCAGGGTATGATACCTATGTAGGGCCTCGTGTGCATTTGAAGCTTACCAAACATAATTTCATGGGGAATGCACAGCAGCTTACGCTGGGACTGATGTGGTCTTCACTGGAAAATCTGGCCAGTTTGGATTTTTACAAGCCGGTACTGTTGGATCTGTATGGATTCGATATCGATCTTGGTGCCAGTATCGGATTTTCCGATCTCGAATATGACGGATTTCGTGAAAAAAAGGCATGGACAAAAGCCTATCTGAAGCATGAAAGTCAGCGATTCAAGCTGGTCGGAGGGATCGCGTTCGAGTCGATCCAGATTAGTCAGCTCGATGCGGGAGTGTGTGTTCTTCCATGTGATGCGTATGATACTTTTCAGCTTGCCTATCCTTACTTGGATGTTACCTATGATGCAAGGGACTCCAAGCTTAACCCCAAATACGGATATTACCTCTCCGGCTATGTCGAATACGGTATACCGACCGATCCCGCATCAAGCCTCTATTTTAAAAGCCAATTTGAAGCCAGAGGGATCTATACGGTATCGAATCTAACTATGGCGGTGGTGGGAAAAATAGGAGCGATCGAGATTTCCGAAGGGTCTAACGGTATTCCCGAATCCAAGAAGTTCTTTGGCGGGGGTGCTTACTCCAACCGCGCCTACGGATTCAGAGAGATCGGAGTGATCACTTCGCCCAGTACGGATCTGATCAACGGTGCGCTCTCAATGGCGAATCTCTCTCTGGAAGCGGATTACCCGATCTGGGGAGACCTCTACGGTGCGGTCTTTACGGACAATACGATGTTGACGGATAAGAGCTATGATTACAACGGTGATATCATCACCTCCGCAGGGGTGGGTGTGCGCTACATGACACCCGTAGGTCCGTTCAAGCTGGATATGGGGTTCAATGTCGATGATCCCACGATCTATGGTATCTCATTTCAAATAGGACAGTCATTCTGATGAAAAAGTTACTCTATACCATTTTAATTTTCTTTGTCTCGGTTATTGCTATGATTGTGATTGCTGCCAACTCCTCCTTTGTGATTAAAAAAGCAGCGGATACATTCGCTCCGGACTTTAACATCTCCTATGAGGACATCACGGGCAATATTCTTACGGGTGTGAAGATCAAAGAGCTGAAGTTCAAGGAAGAGCAGATCGCCAAGGTGATCGGATTCTCATGGAACCCTGCGAAACTGCTTTATAAGCGTATTGCTGTCAACCATGTCAGTGTAGAGAAACTGAATGTCGATGCGGTTATGGCACTGATTGACTCTTTTCCTGCCTCCGAAGAAGATAACGGCAGTAGCAGTAGTGCACCGTTCCCGTTGACGGTCACAGTAGGTAAGGTAGATATCAGTGTCGATCCGTTCGTACAGCAGGGTATAGCGGTAGACAAGATATTGCTAAGAGCAAAAAATATTCTGTATGCATCGGATAGTCTGGCTGTAGGCGGACTGAAAGTGGATATAGATACTAACGTCACGAAGCTTCGTCTGGAAGCATCTCTGAATGAAGGTGTTGTCAGTATTCATAATCTTGATGTGAACCGTGTTGATACGCTTGCCCTGCAGGCACTCTTTGTCCCGACTGAGAACAATTCGAGTATCAACAAAGAGCAGAATGCTACTATAGTGTCGAAGCAGGAAGCGACAGATGAGAAAAAAAGCGGACTGATTCCTCATCTGATACGTGTGGATAGATTCCATGCAGATATACTTCCTGCTGTGTATGAGCCGGTGCATATCCATACATTGAACCTTGATGCAAAAGGTGTGAGGTTCGATGTGGAAAAACTGATAGCCAAAGAGGGGATGGTCGATCTGAATGGTACGACAAACTTGAGTAATATTACCGAGCATGGATCGCTGCGAGACAATCATTTTGACGGTCATATTGTACTCACCCCCAATCAGCCGCTTTTCGATCTCTATGCACCGATGATTCGCAAAGAGGCAATCGGTGCCATATCGCTTGATGTCAATGCATCCAAAGAGAAAGTGACGGTAGATATATTTGCAAAAGCGAAACATCTTCTTGCAAACAGTAAAGAATCAAACGCCACAGATGTACATGCGGTAGAACCGGTTCTTGTAGATATTGATCACCTCAAAAGTCATCTCTCTTATCGGATCGAGAATGGTATCCTTGATGCCACTATGGATATGGCGGTGGATACGCCGTTTACTCATGGACTCGATCTTCAGGCAAATGCTACAGTATCGGATGGGAAGGTAGTATACCGAGGGATACTCCGGAATGATCAAGTGCTTCTGCCGGACGGAAATAAAATCGATCCTGTATCAGATATGAAGATCGTATTTCAGGGAGATCAGAGCAGTCTTGAAACCTCGATTGGGACAGCAGCCTTGAAAGGATACTTCAATGTGCCTGATTTCCGAAAAGAAGGAAAGTTTCATATTGAGACAAGGCAAGCGATCACACTAAACAGGTTCGTTACACTGCCTGCAGAGCTCAATATGACAAAGGTGAATGCACAGATTGATGTACCGATCGATCTCTCCAAGCCTCTGCCGATCAAGGGTAAAGCGCTCATTACTTCCAATATCGCCGATATTCATGCCGATCTGCGCTATGACAAAACAGCAGCCATAGAGATGCAGATTGCCGTTCCTCAGAACTCTCTACTCAGATCACTGGATCGAAATATCCAGTGGTCGGCGATCTCTCCGATGAAGGTCACCGCTACAATGAATAAAGAGACGATCCATGTCAGTGCCAACGCAAAACAGCTTTCGGCGGATGTACGGATGTCTCCTTCTGCAGAAAATCTGAAAGGAACCATACGTTTGGCAGGGATGCTGACCACACTGGATCAGACTTCCGAGGGAGATATTGTTGTCAGAAGTGATGTAGGATCGTTTGAAAAGTTGATGGGTACACTGAATCGTTTTTATCATATAGAGCCTATACCGAAGATAGAGGGCAAGCTGGATCTTTCGTTGATTCTCAAAAAAAATGGGGATGCCGATGTGAAGCTGAGTTCTCCTCAGATTACCTACTACTCTGATAGGAAAACGGCACAAAAAGTCAATGATCTTCAGGTAGTAGTGAGCAAAAAAGGAGATACGTTCCTACTCACCTCTTACCAGCTTGTGTATGATGATATGCGTCTCTATGCGACCAAACCTTCTCTCGTTGCATTGAAAAAAGAGCAGCTTACGATCGATCAAATATGGCTGAACGATCAGTTGAAAGTGACAGGTGAACTGGATCTGAAAAGAATGGAAGGGGAGATCGTGGCGGATGCCCAGAAGTTTCATATCGCACATGAGATGGCTGATCTTGACGCGAAGGTTCATGTCATCACACGTTTTAACGGAGAGAAGACCGATATACAAGGAAAAATAACCATATTGGATGCACAAGTACATTATGATTTGGGTACGAAAAGTTTTCCAAGCGACAGCGATATTGTGATTGTACAGGATATAAAACCTAAGAATACCAGCCCCTTTATGGATCATCTGACAATTAATTTGGATATCGATACCCAGAAGCCTATTGTCTACAAGCAGGGACCGGTAGATGTCAAGGCAAATGCACATATCAATGTATTCAAAGCGGAACTTTCACAGCCTTTGGTGATCGGTTCGATCGACATTATTGACGGGAGCAGTTACACTTTTGAAGGTAAACGTTTTGTTCTTGAAAAGAGCCATATCTTCCTTACAGGTGATCCCCAGAAACCGCTTCTGGATATCAAGGTAAAATATCAGGCGCTGCGTCATTTGATCACGATTAGTATTAGCGGTACACCGGCTGTACCTACTGTGCTTTTATCTTCTGTTCCGAGTCTTAAAAAAGAGCAGATACTTTCGATTATTCTCTTTGGCTCTGAGGAAGCCGCAGGCAGTAACAGTGGGGACGACATGATGAAGATGATGGGCGGGGCGATGGCAAAATCCGCCTTGAACGATATGGGAGTCAAAATAGACCATCTCGCTATCGGAGAGGGAAACAGTGTAGAGGTAGGTAAGAAGCTTACTGACAATATTACGGTAATCTATATCAGCGGAGAGATCCCCAGAATGGAGATGAAGTATCGTTACAGTCCCTCGATAGAGGTGGTTGTAGGTGCAAGTGAGCGCTCCGAATCACTCGATACTGTCTATATCAAAGACTTCAACCTCAATAGCCAAAAGGATGATGATATCGTCATCAAAAGCAAAAAATAATGCCGTAGGGGGCAACCCTCGTGTTGCCCCCCTATAAACACCCTATGACAACCGATTTTTAAAATCCTCATACCCAAACTCCCGCACCACTTCGATCTCTCCGTTCGTTCGTTTGATGACGATACTTGGCAGTTTGATGCCGTTGAAGGTGGTGGCTTTGACCATGGTGTAGTGCATCTGATCTTCGAAGATGATCCTGTCTCCGATCTGAAGCGGTGTATCGAAGCTGTAGTCTCCCATAATATCACCTGCCAGACAGGTGTTGCCCGCCAGACGATAGGTATAGGTTTTCTCTCCCGCCTCTGCCGCACCTCTTACCTCTGCACGGTAGGGCATGATGATGGTGTCGGGCATATGTGCTTCGGCGGAGGTATCGAGGATGGCGATATCGATACCGTTGTGGACGATGTCAAGTACGGTTGCCACCAGTACACCCGTCTCCCATCCGATCGCCTCTCCGGGTTCTAGATAGACCTCTATGTCGTTATATCGTGCCTTGAACTCCCGTATCAAAGTGATCAGCTTGTCGATATCGTAGCCTTTGCGCGTAATATGGTGTCCCCCACCGAAGTTGATCCACTTCATCTTGGGGATATAGTCTCCAAACTTTGTCTCAAAGGCTTCCAAGACCGCCTCAAGTGCGTCACTTCCCTGTTCACAGAGTGCATGGAAGTGCAGTCCCTCTATCTGAGCAAGCAGGCTCTCGTCAAACTGCTCAAGGGGTGTGCCCAGTCGGGAGTAGAGCCCGCAGGGGTTGTAGATCTCTTTGGGAGAGGCGGAGTACTCAGGGTTGACACGCAGCCCTAGTGAGAGGGAGGGATTGTTCTTTTTTGCCTGTAATGCAAAACGACGGAACTGTGCAGGAGAGTTAAATACCAAATGGTGCGAGATCTGTGCGATTGTTTCGATCTCCTCTTCTTTGAAGGCGGGAGAATAGGTATGCACCTCTTTGCCAAGCTCTTCGGAAGCAAGCAACGCTTCGTGCATTCCGCTGGCGCAGCACCCGTCAAGATAGGGACGGATCGTATCGAAGCTTTTCCATAGTGCATAGCCCTTTAGGGCAAGCAGTACCTTGGCACCGGT
>CAYPWA010000050.1:0-7621 GCA_964414325.1 uncultured Sulfurovum sp.
GGCGCTGTCCTCCGGAAAGATCCCCGATACGCTGGTTCGCATACACCTCCATACCAACCTGAGCGAGTGCCCCCATCGCACAGGCAATCTCCTCTTTGCCGTACCCAAAGAGAGGGCGTTTGCCGCCGATATGCCCCATCAGTACCACTTCGAGCACTTTGATGGGGAAGTCGGTATTGACATTGGTGTTCTGCGGGACATAGCCTATCTCACTGAGGTGTTCGTGGGGTGAACCGCCAAGGATGCGTATGCTGCCCTGCGTGGGTTTGAGCAGACCGAGCATCAGTCGCAACAGGGTGGATTTACCTCCGCCGTTTGGACCGATGATCGCAAGGAAATCAAGCGGCTCGACAACAAGGTTTATATTTTCTAATATTATATCCTTCTCGTAGGCGAAGCTGAGATCGTTGATCTCTATGACCGCTTCCATCTTATTTCTCTCCGGCGATCGCCTTGGCGATACGGATAAGGTTCTGTGACCATGCTTTGGCAAGCGGGGTGACCTGTATAACAGGAATATGCAGTTCATCAGCGATCACCCGTGCGGACTGCATGGAGAACTCAGGCTGGGTAAAGATCGCTTTGACCTTCTCTTCTCTCGCCTCTTTGATCAGTGCGATGAGCGCTGCGGGTTTGGGGGCTTTCCCCTCCATCTCGACGCTGATCTGTTTCAAGCCGTAGGCATGGGCGAAGTAGCCCCAGGAGGGGTGGAAGACCATAAAAGGGGTACCTTTTGGCAGGGTGGAGAGTATCTGTCGGATCGTTTTGTCGGTTTGGGCGATCTGAGCTAAAAAGGCATCGAGTCTCTTTCGGTAGTAGTCCGCATTGGTCGGATCGGCAGCGGTGAGGGTGGTGAAGATGGTATGTGCGATCTTTGCAACATTGGCAGGATCGGTCCAGATATGGGGGTCGAGTCCGGCTTCATGATGGTGTGCTTCATGCGCATGATCGGTTTCATTTTCATGATGATGGGCTGCCCCCATAGGCAACTTGTCAATCCCCTCGGAGAGGTCGATCACTTTCATTGCCGGGTTGAGTGCTTTGAACTTGGGCAGCCAGACCTTTTCGAACTCCACACCGATCGCGAAGTAGATCTGTGCCGCAGCGATCGCCTTCATCTGAGAGGGCTTGGGCTCATAGGTATGTGGGGAGTTTCCCGGAAGCACCATCGGTGTCACGGTCACTTTGTCCCCACCGACAGCCTTGACAAAGGTCTCTTCGGGGAGGATGCTGACGACAATGTTTATATTTGCCAATATGAATGTGTTGAGCAGGATAAATGTATAAAGGATCTTTTTCATAAGTGCGATTATAGCGAAATAGGCGGGCGTTTGGAATAGCAAGAGGTGCCAAATCCCGGTGGAGAAGTCCGGAAAAGGGATTTCATGAACGCTATATGGTGATTTGGAGTGACCTGTGATAAGCGTAAACAGTGTTACTCTACCGGTATATAGGCATATCCCTCATGCTGGAAGCGTACCAGTGCCTCGGTGCGGTTGAACGCAGGTGTCACAAAAGGATAGAGTGTCTTTGGATCGATATGACGGTGTTTCATGCCCATACCGCATATCTCTATGGTCGCATCTTTGGCAAATGCTTGAAGCATCTTGGTACGCTGGGATTGGCTTTGTCGAAGCTGTATATCATTCTTGTAGGGAGAGTGTGCCAGATCCTCAATGAAGAATTGGTAGGCATCTCCGGAAACAACGACAGCGACTTTAAGTGTATCTCCCTGTTGCCTGTAGTATGCACGCAGTTTGGCGATGTTATCCGCCACTTTCGCTTTGATGGTTCTCTCATCATCGGTCTGTAGATCGAAGAGGACTTTATACTCCTGTGCATGAGTCAGTGTGAACAGCACTAATATACTCCAAAGTGTCCGTTTCATCTGTTTCCTTTTGTGATAGATAGTGCTATTGTAACATGGTATCGTTAATCCGAATAGCTTGTGTACCATATCGATTTGGGTATAATCGCGCTATGACACATACAGAAAAGATCGCCAAAGCCAAAGCCAAGCTGATGATCGAACACCCCTATATCGGTTCGGTCGCTACAGCACTGAAGTTGGAGAACGATACGGAAACACTGACTTTTTTCAGCGATGGTGTGAGGCTGAAGTACAATGACGAATATTTTGAAAAAGTGCCCATTGATGAGATCGAATTTGCGCTTGCCAACGGTGCGATGCATGCCCTGCTCAAACATGCGGAACGCAGCGGTGAGAGGGTAGGGCGTATCTGGCAGGCGGCGACCGATCTGGCGGTCAACAGTATGTTGGTCAAAAATGACTTTATCCTGCCGCCCTACGTCTACTACGACGAGCGTTTCGAGGATATGTATGCCGAAGAGATCTACGATGTACTCAAAGATGAGATGATCTACAATCAGACGCTTGACGATGCCGAAGCCCCGACCCCGGACGATGCTCAAAGTGAAGAGGGCAAGGAGAAGGGTGAGGAGCAGTCGCAAAAGCGTTCCGAAGAGAGCACTCCCCAAACGCCTCCGACAGAGCAGGTGCAGCTGGAGGAGATCAGTGTTGAAGAGATGGAGACATTGGGAGAGGAGCTGCAGGAGTATTTTGAGCAGCTTTTTCAGAAGTTCAAACGCCAAGGTGAACTTCCTAAAGGACTGGAGCGACTGGTACCTGTCTATTTTGAGCACAAGATACACTGGCGGGAGATGCTCTACCGTTATATCGCGGAGTTTGCCAAAAGCACCTACAGCTTTATGCCTCCCAATATGAAATATCTCTACCGTGGTATCTGTCTGCCTTCGCTCAGTTCCGATCTGCTGCGGATCGTGATCGCCGTAGATACCTCAGGATCGGTCGATGAATCACTGCTCTCCTCTTTTCTTGCGGAGATCGAGGGGATTATGCAGAGCTACGGCAATTACGAGATCGATCTCATCACCGCAGATGCCAAAGTGCAGAGCCACAAGGTCTTCCTACCCGGTGAAGCCCTGGATTACACACTCAGGGGAGGAGGGGGAACGGACTTCAGGGTCGTATTTGACTACATCGAACGGGAGATCAGCTATCCGACCTTGCTGCTCTACTTTACCGACGGGATGGGAACCTACCCTCAGGATGCCCCGCATTATGATGTGATGTGGGTGATGCCTGAGAGCAGAGAGGTACCGTTCGGTGAGGTGCTTGAACTTGTCTGAGAAGATTAAACGCTTATCTTCTCTCCCTCATATATTCTGATCCGATCTTTTCCTTCCGCTTTTGCTTGCAACAGTGCTTTGTCAGCCCGTTCTATCAGTGTGTGAAGCGTATCATCTTTCTGAAGTGTAGCGATACCGAAAGAGGCAGTACGGGATCCGACAGTAGGACACTCCATCTGTTTGATGCGTTCTTGGAGTTTTTTGGCCCAGGCTTTGGCTTCCGGTCGGGAAGTTCCTGGAAGTAAAATGATGAACTCCTCTCCACCCCATCTACCGATGATATCGACTGAACGGAAGAAATCATGCAGTGTACGGGAAAAGCGTTTCAAATAACGGTCTCCGATGTTGTGCCCATATTGGTCATTAACTTGTTTGAAGTTGTCAAGGTCGATTATGATGACAGATAATGGATCACCATAATGCATAAAGCGCTGTTGTTCATACAGAAAGACCTCTTCGACCTTACTTCGATTGTACAGTCCTGTCAGAGGATCGGTGATGGATTTCATCATCAGAACATCTCTTTCTGCCCTTAGAAGCATGTTCTCTTTTTGTAGGGAATGCATATCGGAACTATTCTCTACAGAGTGTTCCTGTATTCTGTCAGTATCACGTCTGGGTATTGTATAGCCTTCATCGAGTACATTTCTGATGATATCTTCAGCAAGCTTGTTACGTAGCCTACGTACCAATGCTCTGAGTGCATCCATACTCATGGGTTTACCAGTGTAGACATCCTGTTCTATCATACTATAGGAGACAACCTCTCCGGCATTGTGAAGCAGGAGCTGAAGGAGACGTTTCTCTTTCTTTGTGAGATGTTCTACTCCCGGTTTGAGCTTGATTTTTTCATTGATTGGTGTCAGAGGAATATCGAGACGGTTGATCTTCGCCCGGATCTCTGCAATATGGAACGGTTTTTTGATATAGTCCACACAACCGATGCCATAGGCTTTCTCAAGTGAGTGGAGATCGGTATTGGAACTGATGATCATCACCTTGGCATGGGGATTGTGTGCAAGGATTATCTCCAGAAGTTCCAAACCGGTGACATGCGGGACATTGATATCCAGAATATAGAGATCATAATGGTTCTCCAGTCCATGCATCACTTTCAGTCCGTCGATAAAGGGGGTAACGTAGTGATTGTCAAGCTGGAGTACTTTGCTAATAGCTCTGTTGAGTGCGATGTCATCTTCAAGTAACAGAATATTCATATTTGCATTGTACATCCGATGGATGTCATTTGTATGATATTTTTGGTTTTGAAGGGAATTCATCCTGCTTTTATGAAACAAAATGTGTACGATGATACAAATCGAAACGCTTTACACTGTTGCTTGGTAATACCATTTGAAAGAGAGGTGTTACTCAAGTCCGGGAGTGGAATACCCGTATCTCTAAAGTGCACTATTCAGGTATCGCATAGTTCTTCCGCAAATGTATAGTAGAATGTAGTCCCGCTTTGCATATTTGAATCAACTCGAATGTAAATTCCGTATTTTTCTGCAATACTTTTAATGATGTTAAGCCCCAGTCCGTATCCTCCGACAGTACGATTCTCACGTACGTATCTTTCGAATACTTTTGTTGTGTCTTGGATAGGCTCACCGTAATTGTGAAAAGAGAGTGTACGTTCACGCACGGTAACCATGATAGAACTACCCGACTCACTGTACTTTATAGCGTTGGAGAGGTTATTGTCGATGAAGCGTATCAGTTCGATATAGGAGATGTGCACAATGCAGGTTCCCTCGATATCGGTCATAATGGTTTTTTCATTGGATCTCGCGATACTTTGAAAAAAATCGACCCTCTCTTGCACGATATGGGCAAGATCGAGATGTTCTATAGGGTAATCTACAGACTCCTTGGTAAGAATGAAACTCATGGTTTCATAAGAGTTTTTAAGCGTTTTGACAGCACTGTCTATCTCTTTGGTATAGGGATCACTACCGTATTCCATGGCACGAAGCTCATTATTGAGAGTTATAATACTTAACGGGGTTTTTATCTCATGCATAACACTTTGAATGAAGCTATCCTGTTCGCTTAGTCTTTGTTCTTTGTCCCGTATTTTTGCGATGATCACAATTGCAAGCATACCGAAGAGGGTAAGGATACCCATTAAAATATCAAGCTTCAGTAGCATAAGATGCAGATCACTTTCATCTATCCATATGGTATAGATAATACTCATGTCCCTGCTGATACCACTCTTGTTGGAGATAGCAAGAAACCGGTAAGGGGTTCCATCGATCTTGTAGGTTTCTTCAAATAATATATGATCTCCCAGTTTTTTTAACGTTGTCTGTGCTTCTTGTCGGGCTTTTTCAAGTGTTTTTAGAGTGGGTTTTTCAGAAGAATCGGTAGTTGTAAGTGCTATTTCGTAAAAAAAGTTGTTGTTGTCATATCCATAGGACTTGATCTCTTTGATCCTGGAATGCTTCTGAATGAATCTTTGAAGTTCGCTGAAAATATCAGACGTGTCATGGTAGATGTATCCTATCTGCATTATTGCGGCTTTGGGATCACCATTCTTTTCGATGTAGGAGTCGGTAAAGCTGAAGAATTGATTTGAAGGTTTGTTCTGGATCGGTGCTGAGTAGCCAATTTCTCCCCTTTTAAAGTGTGTCTCGAAGATCTGTTTGGCAAAAGAGAGATTGAACCCGAGATCGGGTTTGTAAGTAGTATTTCGGATCGTCAGGTTTTTGTCGGTGATGTAGATATGGTACGGTTTTCGAGGATCATCTGCATTGATCCGTTCATGGATCTCCTTTAAAGAGATGTTAAGATCATGATTTTGTAGATAGGTCTGTACGATACGGTGTTTTTCCAATGTGACATTTTTATGTGTTGTATACTCGAAAAGAAGCGTATTGATCAGCTCGTCGGTAATACTTTTGATCTGATAGAAGAGTATCTTGCTCTCTTGGTCATATTTCTCTCTGATATCACTATAGAGAAGCTTGTAGCCTACCAGATCGACAGAGAGAAAGAAGAGGATCAGAGCAAAGATAAAAGAGGAGATCTTGATATGCTTCATTTCTTTTCTGTCTTTTTAGGATCATTTTAACGAAAAAGGGTTGAATATAAAGTAATCATTTATTCGACAGTAAGAGTATCTCCAACAGGAGTTAACATATGATTTAAACTGTTTGGATATACTACTTACAATTTCTCGTCATAGGATAGCCCATGTTCGATATTGAAAGTCGTACTTCCAGACCCTCCTGTTTTGCCAATGCCTTTGTCATCGTGATCCTGCCGCTGCTGTTTCTGGTGGCGCTTGCGCTGGGATACGCTGGTCTTCTGCCGCTTCAGGTAGAGCTGCATACACTGATCATCATCTCTTTTATTTTCGTGGTATTTGTGCTCTTTGTACGCCACAATGCCAACTATGCCGCGTGTCATATGCGTGGCTCTTTTGCGCAGATGGAGGAGAGGCTGCAGCAGGAGCTGCGTGCCAATGCCCTGACTATTATGGGTAAGACCAAGTCTACACTGAACGTCAAGGATTTCATCGAGGAGTACTACAAAGATATCCGTAACGACAACTTCGCCCGTGTCGCCCCCTCTGTCTTTCCGATGTTGGGTATCCTGGGGACGTTCATCGCCATCGCCATCTCGATGCCCGACTTTACCGTCAAGGATCTCGATGCGCTCGATCAGGAGATATCGATCCTTCTTTCGGGGATCGGTACGGCATTTTATGCCTCTATCTACGGGATCGCACTCTCGCTTATTTGGACATATTTCGAGAAGCGTGGCAGCTCCAAGGTAGACAAAAACCTTTATGATATGGAGAAGCTCTACGATGCGCGTGTCTGGAAGAGAGCCGAACTGATCAAACATGAGCATATGCAAAGCGAGCTGAAGGATCAGGAGATCGTGCGTACGCTCAAAGAGACCTTCAACATGGACTTCATCAAAGAGCTCAACGATCAGTACCTTAAAAATTTCACCACGATCGTTGCCGATACGACACAGGGTTTCACACAGGTGGCACAGAGTATGCAGGCGGTCTCACAGGAGCTTAGAGAGACGCTTGAACGTCTTGAGAGCAGACAGGAGAGCGTCAATGCCGTTACGACCATCAAAGAGAACATCGAAGGGTTCAACGAGAACGCCCGTAGCCTTCAGCGAGCCATGCAGCGTTTTGACGGCAGCGTCGATCATACCTTTGAAAAGATCGATGCGGAGGTAGGGCAGATCGTCGAGAAGCTGGCGACTTTTGCCCGTGTGATCTCCGAGCAGAACGCAGAAGTGCTCAAAGCACTTGCCGCACTCAAAGATGTCAACGAGAAGCAGTAGCGATGTTCAGAAAAAAAAGTACGGACGAGGGGAGTAACTTCTGGATCTCCTATGCCGACTTGATGGCGGGATTGCTCTTTGTCTTTATCCTCCTCATCGGTGCGATCGTCTCCAAGTCGATCATCCTCAAAAGCGA
>CAYPWA010000051.1:0-7595 GCA_964414325.1 uncultured Sulfurovum sp.
TCATCCGGTACATAAACCGGTGATGTCTTGTGTCCGCAACCTGTCAGAGCCATACAGCAAAGTGATGCTATAATCACTCTATGAAAAATGCGTCTATGATTCTCTCTCATTTAACCAACCAGCCTCAATTTAGATCTCTAAAACGCCATGTGTGCTACCGCAAGTTCATCTCACTGCTAAGCAAAAAGTGGCAAAAAGCGATTGCCTTCGTCTATATTAAAAACGATACGCTCTTTGTCGCATTGACACATCCCGGTTTCAAAATGGAACTTCATTATAATAGAGATTTATTAAAAAGCGTATTAACACAGCTGGCATCACACGACCCCAAATGCCATATGTTACAGGCGAACAAGGTGGCAATCTTTCACAGCAGATACCATACCCTTGATAAAGATGAGACTCCCGAGACCATCCCCTACTACAACGAACATGCCCAAGGCGACTTCAATATCCAAAGTGATGATGATGACCTTGTCGCACAGTTCAAACAGACACAAGCACTGATCCAATGCAGGAAGTGATTCGAGACCTTCCCGAAAAACCGGGGATATATCAGTACTTTGATGCAGAAGGGAGACTGCTGTATGTAGGCAAGGCAAAAAGCCTCCGGCACCGTGTCAAAAGCTACTGGCGTTTCACTCCCACTTTCCGCCCCAATCCCTCCCAAAGCCCGCGTATCCTCAAAATGCTCTCCGAGGCTGCCAGACTGGAATATATCCTCGTCGAAAGTGAAGAGGATGCCCTGATCCTTGAGAACTCTCTGATCAAACAACTCAAACCGCGCTACAATATTCTGCTGCGTGACGACAAGACCTACCCCTATATCTATATCGACGAATCACAACCCTTTCCCCGCTTCGAGATCACCCGCAAGGTAGTCAAAGGCAAAAAGATCTCCTATTACGGTCCTTTCCCAAGCGGCGGCAGGGCACTGCTTGATGCCCTCTACGAACTCTTCCCGCTTGTACAGAAAAGCAGCTGTCTCAGAGAGGGAAAGGCCTGTCTCTTTCATCAGATCGACAAATGTCTCGCCCCCTGCGAAGGAAAGGTGGACACCATCACATACGGCAAGATCGTTGAAGATGCCAAAGAGGCACTGCTCAAACGCAGTCGCTTGACTCGTAAACTTTCCGAGAGAATGCAGCATCTTGCGATGCAGGAGCGGTTTGAGGAGGCCGCCAAAATGCGTGATATGATCCAATCCATCGAAGCATTGACGATCAGCTCTACCATCGATCTTGCCAACGAACTCGATGTCGATATCTTCGCCATTCGCAACGGAGAGACACGCGGTGTGACCGTCAAGCTCTTTATGCGTCATGGCAAGATCATCTCCTCCTCCCACAACTACTTTAGACAGACACACATTTTCGATGAGAACGAAGCCTACAAACAAGCACTTCTGGCATTCTACACGATCGACACACCGCAGATGGCAAGAGAGATCCTTGTCGCACACGATTTCGAGGACAGGCAGGAGGTGGCACAGGCACTGAGCGATCGTTTCGGCAAAAAGATCACCCTCACTTATCCTAAACGCGGACCCAAGGCAAAACTTGTCACACTTGCCCTGCAAAACTGCGATGAACTGCTTCGTAAAGAGAGATCCGATACGATCATGGAACAAAAGATTGCCGACTTGCTGAACCTCTCTGCGTTCCCCTACCGGGTGGAGACCTTCGACAACTCCCACATGATGGGGGTTGCAACAGTCGGTGGTATGGTCGTATGGGACGAGGGGAAATGGGACAAAAACAGCTATCGCCGTTACCGTCTGGAAGCCAGAGATGAGACCGGACAGATGAGAGAGATGCTCTCAAGGCGTATCGCCGATTTTGAGACCATGCCTCCCCCCGATCTCTGGATACTCGACGGAGGCAAAGCCAACCTCAATCTCGCCCGAAAACTGTTAAAGGATGCGGGGGTCAATCTCGATGTCATCGCCATCGCCAAAGAGAAACTTGACGCCAAAGCACATCGCGCCAAGGGTGCGGCAAGAGACCTCATCTATACAACGGAAGGTATCATAGAGCTCAAACCCAACGACAGCAGACTACACTGGGTACAACGACAGCGGGACGAGGCACACCGTTATGCCATTGACTATCACAGGAATAGAAAACGCAAAGAGGACAAAAAAGTATCTCTACTTGAAAAAAAAGGGATCGGCAAAGCGACTCTACAGAAACTTTTGGACTACTTCGGTACGTTTGAAGCGATACACAATGCCCCTTTTGATGAGATCGCAAAAGTATGTAATAAAAAAATTGCTGAAATTATTGTAAAAAATAATAAAATTTGATATCTTATATGTTATTTTCAGGTGATATTTCAGTGGATTTCATTCGATTTTTAGTAAATTTATTATAAAGTTTACCTAACAGGCAATTTCCGGTAGAGGATACCGGTATCGCCTTTGACGAGGAAGGAAGATCATGAAAAGACCCGAACCGATAGATGAAGAATATAAATTCTCAGACGGACTGATCTTAAGTTCTACGGATCTTAAAGGCATCATTACCTATGCCAACCGGAAGTTCTGTGAGATCGCCGGCTACACCAAACAGGAACTCACAGGGAAAAACCACAATATTGTCAGACATCCCGATATGCCAAAAGCTGCTTTCAAAGAGCTATGGGATACAATACAGGCAGGGAAAGAGTGGACAGGGGTGGTCAAAAACCTCCGCAAAGATGGTAGATACTACTGGGTCTATTCACATATTACCCCTGTTATGAACGATGAAGGCGAGATCGTCGGATACACTGCAGCGAGAAGACCTGCCTCTGAAAACGAAGTAGCTGAGTGTACTCCTCTATATAAAGAGATGGTCGCGCAAGAGAAACAATAAGAAGGAGTTACCCCACCTATGTACTACATCATAAATCAATCGGATCAGGTCGTTGCAATCGACCCTCAACTTCTCTCTGAGCTTGGCATGGAGAGTGGAGATGACTTCTATAAAAAAATGGCATTAAAAGAGATCGTTTTTATGCCAAAAGATGAAAGTGTGGAAATCAACATCAATGGAGAGGTACGTCAATACACTGCGACGGTCTCTCCGATGGAGGGTCTACTCGGAGATATACGTCTGGTTGATATCAAAGAGCGCATAGAGACTGCTGCAAGTACAGAGCATGAAGAGATGATTTCCTTTGACGATATCGATCTCTTCGATACAAAAGAAGAAGCCGTTTCGAGCGAAGAGCCCTCTGTACCACCTACCCAAGAAGAAGATGAACTTTTCGAGCTCATTCTGCCTTCTGATGCGGACAATGCTATTTCAGAAATCGGAACGGCACAAGATAAGGTCGAGCCGTTCTTAAAGGATGAGACAGCTTCTAACGAGTCTGCTGCATCACTGTCATCCAGTGTCGTACCGGAGGACAATGGCACCCCGATCTATATCGATGTAGCACGTATTAGTGATAAAATCGGCATCAGTACAGACGACTATACCCTTTTCCTTAACGAGTATATCGATACGGCACTTAGCTACGAGAAAGCACTTCAAAGCGATAACGAAGCGGAGAAAGAGGAGGCGCTGACTGCCCTGATCCACCTCTCCAATGTATTGCACCTCCCTTTTGTCGGAGACATCCTTGAACAGATCAAGCACGCCTCTCTTCTCGAAAGAGACGCACTTATCGGTTCTTTCTTTGAAACATTGGGCAGACTGACCACCGCACATTTCGAAGATGAAAAGCGTACAACCGAAACAGTTATGGAAGAACCATCCGAAGAGGTGACTTCCACGATAGAAGAGAAACGGGCACCGATCGACCTGAGCGGTGTTCAACCGATCCATTTCGATTTTCAGCTTGAAGAGGCGGCACAAGATCTCAGCCTGCCTGTCGAGCTTATCGAAGAGTTCGTCAACGATTTCATTACGCAGGCACATGAGGAGACGGAGAAGATGCTTGCCGCATATGAAAAAGGTGATCTCGAAACCGTTCAGAAGATCGGACACCTGCTTAAAGGAACCTCCAGCAACCTGCGTATCAATCCTCTTTCGGACACGCTGTACGAGATACAGTTCAACGAGGATATCGACAGGGTTCCGGAACTGGTGAAGAACTACTGGGCACACTTCCTCTCTTTGGAAAAACAGATCGAACTCATCTCAAAAAAGTAAAAGGAAACAGACAATGACTATTCGAAACAGACTCAAACTGATCGCACTTGTACCGATCCTGCTGCTGCTCCTGTTGTCAAGTTACTTCTTCGTAACTTCATACATCAACTATGAAAAGGCACAGGCACTCAAAACGGCACTGAGCAACAATGCCTATCTCAGCCAATCGCTCTCGGCGATAGGAAAAGAGCGTGGTCTGACCGCTCTCTATATGGGGAGTGACCATAAAGCGTATGGAAAACTTCTCAAGAAACAGCGTAGTACTACCGACAGAACCGTGGCTCAGATGCGTAGCAAGATCGTACCGGACAACGGTACATTCATTGCCTTTCTCCCGAAACTTTTAGGAGAGAATACAGAACTCGATACACAACTGTATCAACATATGCTCAGGAATCTCGGGAAACTTCCCGTTATCAGAAAAGAAGCGGACAATCCGAACAGTGACTTCAAGAAAGTCTTTTTTGACGGGTACACCAAAACACTCACCGCACCTATCATGCAAAACCTGCTCCAGATCAACAACTTCGCACTCGATACGGAGATCGCATCACTGGTATCGACACTGACACAACTCTATACCGTCAAAGAGAATGCAGGTCTTGAAAGAGGGTTCGTCGCTTACTACATGACCAAACGAGCCTCCATGGCATTCGACGAGATCGCGCTTTGGGATAACTTCAAAACCAAAGCAAACATCTTTGATCTCCAGCAGGTCACCAATCCACAACTTCGTGCAGAACTCGCCAAAGTGCTTGAAACACCCAATGCCAAAGCGATGCTGCAAGAACTGGCAGAGACCTCCTCTGCGATCCAGACGGACGTCGACAACGGGGACTATGCCGAAGATGCAATGGATTGGTTCTCTCTGCAAACCAAAAAGATCTCTCTCTACAACAAAGCGGAACTCATTGTCTCCAATGCACTGTGGAAAAAATCGGATCTTTATCTACAGAAGCAGCTCTTTATGCTTGCTATCGCGTCTGCCATCATGATTCTGAGCTTGCTTCTCTCCTATCTGGGATACACCACTACACGTGACATCACCAGAAACATCAAAGAGCTTGAAGATGTTCTGAACAAAGCGGTCGAAGATATGAAACAGAGTGACCAGTACCTCTCTGCGGACACGGCACATATCGAAAGTATCGACCTCGATACCCACGAAGGAACCAAAGAGGCCTATAAATTCCTCGAAACACTAGTCGAGACTGCCAAAGAAGATAAGCAGATCGCCCTTCAGGCAAATGAAGCGAAGTCTCTCTTCCTTGCAAACATGTCTCACGAGATCCGTACACCGCTCAACGGTATCGTCGGCTTTACCGAGATCCTCAGAAGCACCGATCTGGATGCTGAACAGCGTGAATTCCTCAGTATCATCGACAAGAGTTCCGAGAACCTGCTGAGTATTATCAACAACATTCTTGACCTCTCCAAGATCGAAAGCAACAAAATCGAGATCGAGAACGTCGTCTTCGATGCGGCGGAAGAGTTCGAAAGTGCGGTCGAGACCTATGCTGTCGGTGCAGCCGAGAAAAATATCGATCTCAACTTCTATATGGATCCGACCATCGGTCCGAAACTCAAAGGAGATCCGACCAAAATCAAAGAGATTATCATCAACCTTCTCTCCAATGCGATCAAGTTCACCAGCTACGGCGGACAGATCAATCTCAAGATCGAGAAGGTCAAGGAGGATGAGGGCAAATCCAATCCTCGCATCATGTTCTCCGTACAGGATAACGGTATCGGTATGACCAAAGATCAGCAGGAGCGTATCTTCGATGCCTTCTCACAGGCAGATGTCTCCGTTACCAGAAAGTACGGCGGTACCGGTCTTGGGCTGACCATCTCCAGCCAGTTCGTTGAACTGATGGGAGGGAAGCTTGAACTGGAAAGTGCGAAGGATCAGGGAACGACTTTCTACTTCTCCATTCCGTTGGAAGAAGTTCCGTCAACAGAGACCAACTATAACCATGCCTTCGAAGACATGACGATATGTAAGTACCAGGAGGAGATCCCAACCGTGTTGGATACCTATCTGGCATCTTACTTCGACTATTTCGGTCCTGAGGTCAAACATTTCGAGTCCGTTGCAGAGCTCAAAGACCTTAGTGACAAAGGCATCTGTAAGACTTTCTGGCTCGATATAGATAAAACAAAACAAAATATTATCGATGCCGTTGCCAATGTCGACAAAAGCAAACTGATCATCATTGCCAAAGTCACCAGCCGTGCGAAGATCGATACAATGGGTGTCAGTCAGGACAATGTCATCTTCAAACCGGTCACTTTGAGCAAACTGAAAGCCGTACTGACCCGAACCGCATCCACCACACCTGAGCTGGCGGAAAATCAGCTTCAGACACAGGCAACACAGTTTGATGCGAAGGTGCTCGTTACCGAAGACAACATCATCAACCAGAAACTTATCAAGCGTGTGCTTGAGGATCACGGTATCACCGTCGAACTTGCCAATAACGGTCTTGAGGCCTTTGAAAAACGCAGAAACAACGACTATGACCTCCTCTTTATGGATATCCAGATGCCGGTAATGGACGGTATCGAAGCGACCCATGAGATCCTTGACTTCGAAGAGGATGAAGAGGTGCCACACGTACCAATCGTCGCACTGACAGCGAACGCCCTCAAAGGTGACAGAGAAAGATTCCTTGCAGAGGGGATGGATGAGTATATCACCAAACCAATCGAGACTGCCGAACTTCTCTATGTTCTCAACAAGTTCCTCTCCGACAAAGCGAAGCTTGTCACAGAGGAGGAACAAAACAACGAACCTTCCGATGAAAGTGTTATCGAGGAAACCACCGATGAATCTCCAAAAGAGGAGTCGAATACACCAGAACCTATCGAGGAGATGATCAAGCTTGAAGAAGTGGAAGTGCCACTCTCTCAACCGGAATCCCATGAGGACGAGAGCATCACCCTGGAAGGTATCGATATTGATGATACAGAGAGTAAAGAAAGCAGTAACCTGGACAAAAAGATCCTTGTCGCAAAAAAATTCCTGCTTGAGAGACGTGTTCTAACCAAAGTTCTTGAGAATTTAGGATATGATTACGACATTGTTGAAGATATGGGTGAGCTTGAGAGTAAACTGGCTTCCGGCACATACGATATACTCTTCACCGATCCTGAACTTGCAGATGACATCAAATCTGAGAGCATTGCTGTCGTGACGGCAAGCAAGGACAAAGACGAGATCGAGTCAGCGATCAAAGCACATAGAGGATAATAGAGATGAAAGTATTAGTAGTAGATGATGACATGATCAACAGAATGTTGTTGAAAACACTTTTGAAGAAAAATCCGAAAGTGACGGATATCATCGAAGCGGAGAACGGTTCGGACGCACTGAACAAAATGAAACAGGATCCGAGTATCAATCTGATCCTGCTTGATATCATGATGCCGATTGTGGACGGGATAGAGTTCCTC
>CAYPWA010000052.1:0-2796 GCA_964414325.1 uncultured Sulfurovum sp.
AGCCGCCTTGAGATTTGACGGATACGGCTATGTGGCAGCACACTTTTCACTGGAGCAGATGGTGGAGAAGACACTACAGGTATATAAGGGATTGATATGAATATTTTGATGGTGAGTCTGGACTATCCGCCGACAGTCGGAGGGATCACAGCGCATGTCTATGAGCTCTCTCAGGCACTGCGAAAGATCGGGTGTGAAGTCAGTGTGGCAACGAAGTTTGTTTCTGAGGCACAGAAAGAGAGAGAAACGGTAGACGGTATCGATATCTACCGTTTTTCGCTTAGAGGAATCGGTTTTAGTTACGGCTGGCAGATCAACCGCTTTCTCAAAAAACTGCTTAAAGAGAAATCGTTTGATCTGATCCACATTCACGGTATGCGTCCTTTGGAATTTTATGACATACAAGAGATTCCACTGGTCTATACCAATCATACATCCGGGTATCTCAAGCGGATCAAAAAGGGCGGATACCGTATACCGATGCTTAAAAGACTTTTCAATAAACCCGATCTTTTTCTCGCACCGAGCGAAGAGCTGCTGGAGATCCCTTTTGAGATCAGGGCACAAAAGCGTTTTATCTCCAACGGTGTGATCGCCGAGAAGTTCTCACGCAATATGCATACGCGGCAGAGGTTGCGACAGACTCTCGATATCGCAGAAGATGAGGTGCTTGGAATCGTGACAAGACGTATGGTGTGGAAGAACGGTGTACGCTATTTGGCTGAGGCGACGAAATATATCAAGAGCAAAAAATTGAAATTGCTTTTTATTGGTGACGGGGAGGAGTATGAAGCGGTTAGAACGATCCTTGAAACACACTTTTCAGGTCGATACCATCTGCTTGGAGCCAAACGACATGAGGAGATCATCGACTACTACAGTGCGGCGGATATCTCCATTCTTCCTTCATTGATGGAAGCGACGAGTATCAGCGGTCTGGAGGCGATGGCGGCATCCCTGCCTTTGGTAGGTACTCGTGTCGGCGGGATTCCGGTGCTCATTGAAGAGGGACGTAACGGCTATCTATGCAATCCGGAAGACCCGAAAGATCTAGCAGAAAAGATAGAGAGACTTATGCAGAGCGATCATCGTGCAATGGGTGCGTATTCGCGACGACTGGTCGAAGAGAAATTTGACTGGGAGAGGATCGCACAGCAGACGCTGAACGCCTATCAGGAGGTATGCACATGACAAAAAAGGTTTTACTGGTTTTCGGCACTCGCCCTGAGGCGATCAAGATGGCACCATTGGTCAAAGCGTTGGAGAAAACGCCCTCTATGGAGATGAAAGTATGTATCACGGCGCAGCATCGTCAGATGCTCGATCAGGTTCTGGAGATATTTGAGATCGTTCCCGATTTTGATCTGGATCTGATGAAGAGTGGGCAGGATCTTTACGATATCACATCGGGGGTACTTCTTGGGATGAAAGAGGTACTTGAAGCGTTTGCTCCCGATATGGTGCTGGTGCATGGTGATACGACAACAACCTTCGGTGCGTCATTGGCGGCTTTCTATCAGCAGATCGAGGTGGGTCATGTCGAAGCGGGACTGAGAACAGGCGATATCTACAGTCCATGGCCTGAAGAGGCTAACAGAAAATTGACGACTCAGATAACGACCTGTCATTTCGCACCTACCAAAACCTCTATGGAGAACCTGCTTCAGGAAAATGTGCCTGCCTCGGCTGTAACAGTTACAGGCAACACCGTGATAGACGCGCTCTATCTGGCGCTGGAGAAGATCGAAAGTAACAGTGTGCTCAAGGCACGGATTGTGGCATCGATCGAAAAGAGGATAGCCGACCCGCTGTTTTTGCTTGAAGAGACCCGGTTCATTCTGGTCACGGGACATAGACGAGAGAATCATGGAGAGGGGTTTATCCGCATATGTCGTGCATTACGGCGCATCGCCGAAGCCAATCCGCAGGTGCATATTGTCTATCCTGTACATCTCAACCCCAATGTACAGCAACCGGTCAACGCACTGCTTAAAGAGATCGGCAACGTGCACCTTATCGCTCCATTGCAGTATGAGGAGTTCGTCTATATGATGAAGCGGTCTTATTTTATCATTACGGACAGCGGAGGTGTGCAGGAAGAGGCACCAAGTCTGGGCAAACCGGTACTGGTCATGCGAGAGACGACCGAACGCCCCGAAGCGGTAGAAGCAGGAACGGTGAAGCTGGTAGGGACGGAGGAAGAGACCATTGTAGTGCAGGCACAAAAACTTCTGGATAATCGTGAAGTCTACGACAAAATGAGCAAGGCACATAATCCTTACGGGGATGGGAAGGCAAGCGAGAGGATTGTTGATAGACTGCTTACACACTTCCATCTTCTTCAGAAGTGAATTGCTGTATAATCTGAATCAACAAAGAGACAAAAGGAGCCATGGTGATAGAGACAGCCACCAGGTATAGCAGACCGGGATTGAAAATAGAGAAGAGTATAGAGTATTTGACATACGGAATGATCCTTCTCTTTTTTACAGGAAAAGTATTTGAAGTCTTTACGGCTCTGATCGATATTCTTTTTATTACACTTCTTTTCATACGTAAAGAAAAAGGTTTTTTGCAGGAACATAAAAGAGAACTCATACTGTTTGGGGTGCTTTTTGTCTATTTCATCATTCAATCAATGTTCGCAACATATTCGCTCAAGGCGCTTACCAATGCGGTCGGCATGGTACGTTTTGTGATCTTGATGTTTGCATTGTGGTATGTGTTCGATTCGAAAGAAAAAGTCAAACGGCTTCTTTATAGTATTTACGGATTGATCACGATTCTTTTTGTGGA
>CAYPWA010000052.1:2896-7295 GCA_964414325.1 uncultured Sulfurovum sp.
GTATTTGCGGTAAATCCCAAGATGTATGCAGCATTCAAGTACGCCTATACCAATCCGTTGGAGGCAAAATACAATGCGGGACGGACACCGATCTATGAGACAGCGGTACTGATGATCGAAGATCATCCTCTTTTGGGTATCGGTAGCAAGAATTTCACTCCGGAGTTTCATCGATATTTTCAAAAGGTCTATGATAGCAGGACAATCCATGATCATTATGATGAAAAATATCTGACAGTACCTCCGTCCCATACCCATTCGATCCTGCTCTCTATGCTGCTTAACTGGGGCTTGATCGGCACGCTTTTTTTACTTTTTATTTTCTATCGTATGTACCGATCTTATATCGGAGGTAATAAGCTTGCGGTATTAACGTTGATAGGTTTTATCTATGCGATCGCTCCATTTAATTTCGGAAAGACGGTAGCGCACGGACAATGGCAGTTCTTTATTTTTCTCAGTTTCACATTTGCCCTGATCATTGCAAACAACTATAAGGAAAACAGAGATGTCAACTAAGCATGTTAATGTTATCTGCATCAAATGGGGGACGGCATATCCTCCGGAGTATGTCAACAAGCTCTACCATATGGTTACGCGCAATACCTCCTACGATGTCAACTTTTACTGTTTTACCGAAGAGAGTGAAGGATTGGATGAAAGAATTCATGTAAAGCCACTGCCTGTACTGGAGACGAAAGAGGCGTATCGTACCAAGTATGCCTATCGTAAAGAGGCAGGGTTATGTGACGATACATTGGGTGGATTGACCGGAGAGCGGGTCTTCTTTTTCGATCTTGATGTGGTGATTGTCTCAAACCTTGATGATCTGTTTGACTATCCGGAAGATGATAAGTTCTATATCATTAGGGATTGGAGCAAGAATAACGAGAGTGTAGGGCAGGCGAGCTGCTATTCGTGGGTGGTCGGTACGCTGGGGTATATCAAGGAGTATTACGAAGCGCATCCGGAGGAGGTGATTGATCGTTTCTTCACCGCTTCCCAGGAGTATCTCTCCTCCAAGGTGATCGAGAAGTACGGACAGCTACATTTTTGGCCTTCGACCTGGTTTTGCTCTTTTCGTTATCACTGTATGTGTAAAATAGGACCCCTGAGACACTTTATTACCCCCAAGATACCCAAATGGGAAGGGTTGAAAGTGATCGTTTTTCACGGCAAACCCAATCCCGATGAGGCGATCAGAGGCGAATGGATCCCCAAAGGCAATGTCAGGCAGGGGTGGAAGAGGCTCTATAAGGTGTGTAGACCTACCAAATGGATAGAGAAGTACTGGTATTGAAAATGAGCGATACAAAGATAAAAGTAAAACTGGTAGGGCGAAACAGCAGAGCGGATGTACCGTCTGTCTACAGGGCACAGCTTCCCGGTGATGCGCCGGAGCTTGGGAGATGTACATTTACCTTTGATCCGTTTGATTCGGAGTATGACTGGCTGGTGATGGTCAATGATGTCCCGCGTGTGATGGAGGGATGGAAAGAACCGCTGGCATGTCCGAAGGAGCATACGATTTTTGTGACGACCGAGCCCAGCAGTATCACCTACTACGGGAAAGCGTTTGTCTCCCAGTTTCATTATTTGTTGACCAATCAAAATGAAAAAGCGCTTCCCCATTCCAACGCGATACGCTCACAGACCGGGAATGAGTGGTTCTACGGAAGATCCTACGATGAGATCGTTTCGATGGAGGCACCTCACAAGACACAGAAACTCTCGACCATATGTTCCGATAAACGACAGGGGCATACATTGCACAGACTTCGCTATGACTTTACCAAACTCATGCAGGAGCGTATCCCCGAGCTTGAGAGGTTCGGCAGGGGGTTTCGGTGGATCGATACAAAAGCGGAGGGGCTGGATGCCTACCAATTCCATGTTGCGATCGAAAACCATTATGCTCCGGATGTATGGACGGAGAAGCTTGCAGATGCCTTTCTTGGGTACTGTGTTCCGATCTATTACGGCTGTCCTAATGTATATGACTATTTCCCCAAAGAGAGTCTGATCCTCATAGATATCAATGATTTTGAAGGCTCCATAGAGAAGATCCGGCAGATCATATCGACCGAAGGTGAGTATGAGCGTCGTCTTGAAGCGGTCAAAGAGGCAAGACGCAGAGTGATCGAGGAGTACAATCTGCTCGCTATGATCAACAGGATCGTCAGTGATGCACCGGAAGTAATAGCGACACATAACGCCGATAAAGAGAGAGTCATCTACAACAGACGTCATATGAGAGCAACGCACCCGCGTGATCTGGCAGGCTTCCTTGCATGGAAGGGCAAAGGGGTGTTGCAAAACATTGTTGGAAGGATCACAGAGTGAAACAGTTGCTGCATTATTACTTCCCATATTTTGCAAAGTATAAAAAAGAGTTTGCGATCGCTATGATCGGTATGGTGATGGTGGCAGCGGGAACGGCAGGTTCGGCACACCTGCTAAAGCCCATACTTGATGAGGTCTTTATCAACAAAGACAGAGAGATGCTCACGCTGATCCCGTTTGCGATTATTGGCGTATTTTTTGTTAAGTCACTTGGCAAATATCTTCAAACCTACTACACCATTTATATTGGGAGCGATATCATTCGGCAGATCCGTGACAGATTGGCAGGACATCTGATGCATCAGGATATGGCTTTTTTGACATCGATGCGAAATGGCGAACTGCTTAGTCGTACCACCAACGATATTATGCGTATTCAAAATGTTGTCTCTTCACTGATCCCTAATATGATGATCAACATTATGTTGATCTTTACACTGACGGGATATGTCATCTGGCAGAGTCCCAAGTTGGCATTTTACTTTTTGGTAGTGATGCCTCTTGCTCTGTTCCCATTGAGCCTGCTTGCCAAACGTATGAAGAAGTACTCACGATCTTCTCAGCAGAGTGCTGCAGACATGACCTCCCGTCTGACTGAGATCTTCAATAACATCGAAGTGATCAAATCAAGCTCTTCACAGGATTTTGAAAGTCAACGTTTTAGTGAAGAGAACCGGCGTTTTTTCCGTTTTTCAATGAAGCAGAGCAAGACCACGGCACTGGTCTCTCCCGTATTGGAATTCTTTGGTTCCATTGCCATTGCCGTAGCCATCTGGGTAGGAGCCAATGCCGTAATGGATGGAGAGATGACCGTAGGAAGCTTCTTCGCGTTCGTAACCGCACTTTTCATGCTCTATGATCCGATCAAAAAACTCTCCAATATCCACAACCAGATGCAAGATGCGATTGCTGCGACGGAACGCATGGAAGAGCTTCTTTCAAGAGATCCGGAGATCATCTCCGGAGAGAAGAGATTGCAACATGTGGAAGAGATCGTTTTTGATCGTGTCGGACTCTCCTATGAAGGGAAACCCGCACTGAAAGATATCTCTCTTACTGCTACAAAAGGCAAGGTCTATGCCCTTGTGGGTGACAGTGGCGCAGGCAAGAGCAGTATGGTCAATCTTCTGGTGCGTTTCTATGATGCGACAGAGGGAAGGATATTGGTCAATGGTGAGGATATCAGATCATTTACGCTCTCTTCACTGCATGAACGGATCGCCTATGTCACACAACGTATCTTTATCTTTCATGATACTGTCGCACGCAATGTCGCCTACGGAGATGTCGTAGATGAGCAAAAGGTGATCGCTGCACTGAAAAAAGCACATGCCTGGGAGTTCGTAGAGGCACTGCCTGAAGGGATAGAGACCGTCCTCGATGAGTTCGGTACCAACCTCAGCGGCGGGCAGCGTCAACGCATCGCATTGGCAAGAGCCCTCTACAAAGATCCTGATGTACTCATCCTCGATGAAGCCACTTCGGCATTGGACAACAAGAGTGAAAAAGCGATTCATCAGGCACTCGAGTCGATCAAAAAGGAGATGATCACTTTTGTGGTTGCACATAGACTTACTACGATCGAGAATGCCGATACGATCTTTCTTTTCAATCAGGGAAAAATCATTGATAGAGGAAGTTATTCGGAGTTAATAGCAAATTCAGAAGCGTTTCAAAAACTGGCACATAGAGACATCATTCCCTAAGGTTTTCCGTATACCATCGATATATCGTTTCAATACCTTCCGGCAGATTTACCTTATGTTTCCAACCAAGATGATGTAGTTTCGATACATCGGTCAGTTTTTTCATGGTACCATCCGGCTTCTCGGTGTTGAAAGAGAATTCACCTTTGAATCCAATGATCTCTTTGATAGTTTCTGCCAGATCTCTAATGGAGATATCTGTACCAGTACCAATATTGATATGAGTATTTCGAATCTCTTTGGTTTTAAGGGTGCTGGGTGTACAGGTTGTGTTGGTTCCGTCTTTGGTGAAGAAAGTGTCTGTAAAATCCCGGTTCTCCATCAAAAAGACACAGGCATCCGCCATATCT
>CAYPWA010000053.1:0-7094 GCA_964414325.1 uncultured Sulfurovum sp.
GGCACCGTCGACAAATACCCCTATCTCACTCTTCTGCCCGTGCAATAGGCGTTTTTCAAACGAAGAAGGGATGATGAGAATCGCATCACTTTTGTTCTGTTTAATGGCACGCAGTGCTTCAGTTTCGCTCATCTGGGCGACTGTAGCGTTAAAATATTTGGAATGTTCGAACTTGGCAATGAGCTGCATCGCGTATTTGCTTTGGTCATTGTCGAGGATGAGTACTCTGGCATGCGTTACATCCATACGGATACCGTAGCCAAAAAGCAGCATGATCATCGATGGCATCAGATAGACCATAACGATAAGACGACTGCGGATCAGTTCGGTAAACTCTTTTCTCATATAGGCTTTGATCGTCGTCAGCTTCATCTTACACCCTCATAATATGCCAGAAAAATATCCTCAAAATCTTTTGCATCCGGATGTACGGCATAGAGATGGTCAATCGTATCATCGGCGATCTTTTTTCCCTGTTTAAGCAGTACGACCCTGTCACAATACTCTGCTTCGCTCATATAGTGTGTCGTGATCAAAATGGAGATACCCCACTGCTCTTTGAGTTTTTTGAGGATCTGCCAAAACTGCGCCCTGGCGATCGTATCGACCCCGGAGGTCGGCTCATCCAGAAAAAGTACGACAGGTTCGTGCAGGAGTGCTGCAGCGATGGAAAAGCGCTGATTGACACCAAGCGGCAAAGAGACAGGCAACTCATCCATATACGCTTCAAAACCAAGCTCGCGCGCGTACATTGTGATCCGTTTGAGTGCCGTTGCCATCGGGATACGGTGCATATTGGCAAAATAGAGCAGATTTTCTCTCACGGTCATATCGTTATAGAGGGCAAAGTGCTGACTGACATAACCGATCTGAGACTTGAGGGACTGACGGTCTTTCCCACTGTGAATTGTTTTTCCAAGCAGTGTCAACTCCCCTTCATCGATCGGATAAAGCCCCAAAAGCATCTTGATGAAGGTAGTCTTCCCAGCACCGTTGGCACCCAGAAGACCAACGATCTCCCCGCGCTTCAGCTCCATATTCACATGATCGTTAGCGACAAAACTCCCGAAACGTTTGGTGATCCCCCTTGCTTCCATAATGATCTCGGGGATCGCAATGGCACTCTCCCGTTCCCTGATCTCAATGACCGGCAATCTCTTCTCTTTTTTGAGTGCATTGACAAAAAAAAGTCCTTCAAGGGTCGGTTCCTTATGCGGGACGTCTAACGTTTCCAAAGTATAGGTTGTCTGATTGAAATGCAGACAGGTTTTCTCTTGAGAACAAGGGGTTTGCACATAGGTATAGGGGCGAATCGATGCGATCAATGCTTCACTCGTTCCCTGTGCAATGATCATTCCCTCATCAAAAAGTAGTACCCTGTCCATTTTCGCAGCTTCCTGCATATAGGCGGTACTGACCAAAATGATCGTCCCCTCTTCTTTTCGGATCGTATCAAGGATCTCCCAAAGTTCCAGACGGCTTAAGGGATCCACCCCTGTAGTGGGTTCATCAAGGATGAGAAGTTTGGGACGATGCAAAAGCGTACAGATCAGTGAAAGCTTCTGCATCATCCCGCCACTAAGCTTTCCTGCCTCTCTGTCTACAAAATCACTCAACCCTGCCATATGCAGCAGTTTCTGCCGATAGTGCTTGAAGGCATCATCCTGTTTTAAAGCCCGTATATCGGCAAAAAACTGCAAATGCTCCCCCACGGTCAAAGTATTGTAAAGTACAAGCCCGATCCCTTGCGGCATGAGCCCCATATCCGCTTTGATCCTCTCCGCCTCTTTCGGAGAGCGATAACGCTCTCCTTTATAAATGATCTCCCCGTCAAACCGGATCACACCGGCGATCGCATGCATCAAAGAGCTTTTCCCCGCACCGTCCGCACCGATCAATCCAATGATTTCGCCTGACATAGCTTGCAGGGAAGCAGAGATGATCCCTCTTTTGTTATTGTAGGAGACTGTGACGTTCTTTACCTCAAGATCAGACATTGCCACACTTTCATAGTGCCGGTATTTCATTCAATGAATGAGGCAGTCCTTTTCCATCGATGGAGATCACACCAATGGCGGGGATACCAAGTTTCAACAACGGATCAACCTTCAAAGGTTTCAAATGTACGGCATAGACCCGCTGAATACGGTCTGAGCGTACACTCACCTCCTTAGGGGTGAACTCGGCCTGCTGCGCGATACTGACCACCTTGGCTTCGATAGGTCTGTCCGGGTAGGCATCGAGGAAGATCACCGCTTTGTCTCCAAGCTTGATCTTTCCATTCTCCAAAGTATCGACAAATATCTTCAGGTAGAGCGAATGAGGATCGATCAGTGTCGCCACCGGCATCCCTGCACCCACCACTTCACCTTCATTGGCGATCTTTTCAACAGTATAGCCGTCAACAGGAGAACGAAGTGTCATCTCCGATATCATCGCTTCCACCTCGGCTTTTGAAGCCTCCAGAGCTTTGATCTTATCTGCCAAACCGGCGATCTCCGCCTGTATGGACATGAGCTCTTTTTGTGAAGCCTTTGCCTCTTTCAATGCTGTTTGTGCCGCTTGAATAGCAGCATTCGCTTCCTCTGCCTGAGCCTTCAGTGCTGCAAGCCTGTCCTCTTCGGTCGTCACTTTCAGACGTGAAAGTTCAAAACTGTGTGCATCGATACTTTTGCTTTTAAAAAGAAAACGGGAACGCTGATGATCCCGTCTTGCCTGTGCTACGACATCCTCCTGCAGACGAATATTTTTTTGCAGTGCATCGAAGCGTGCCTGTGCCGTAGTCAACTGTGCCTGTGCCTTTTCTATCCTCAAAGGGATGGTCTCTTTCGCTATCTCTGCTTTGATCCGTCTGGCATCAAGCACTTTCTTCTCCGCTTCGATCTGTGCTTCGATCTGTGCTCTCTTGGCTTCCTGCTCTTTACTTGAGAGGAGGGCGACGATCATCCCTTTATGGACAGCTATCCCGTCATCAACCTTGATACTTTTGAGACGACCGGGATATTTCGTATTGAGGTTGATCAGATCACCGTCTATGCGTCCCGTTCCCTCTATAAGATTTGCAGGCAGCTCTTTGGGATGCAACGTTCGGTAGATCAATACTCCCGCTGTTACGATCAGAACAATCGCAATCATACCGATCCAGTATTTTTTAATGATCTGCATAGGTACCCATCCCTCCATGTATGTTATTGGTTACTCTACGAAAAAGTGGACTGTTTACGCTCTCTGTATTTTTGATCATTGTTGAAAATCTCATGCTACTTTCCCTTCACCCCATTTTCGCAACCTGCGATCCGGTTGCCGAAGTCCGTCCGTGCTCACTTGACCTCTCCTCTTTCATACAGTTTTCTCAGTACGCTGTCTATAGGGTAGAGTATCCTGTAAAATGCCGGTACGACAAAGAGTGAGAGCAGTGTGGAGCTTATCATGCCGCCGATGATCGCCAGTGCCATCGGCGAGTTGCTCTCGTAGCCCGGTCCCTCTATGAACGCCAGCGGTACCATCGCACCGATCATAGCGACTGTGGTCATCACAATAGGTCTAAAACGCATCTCCCCCGCTTTTAACGCCGCACTGTTCGGGTCTGCCCCCTCTTTGACGGCACGGTTTGCATAGTCAACCACCAAAATCGCATTTTTACCCACCATACCAAGCAGCAGTATGATACCGATCATCACAAATATACTGAAGTTGTTACCGCTTAAATGTAGAGCGATCAGTACCCCCGCGACAGAGAGCGGCATTGCGATCATAATAATAATCGGCTGTATCAGCGATTCATACAGTGCCGCCAGAATAAGATAGATCAGGATCACAGCCAACCCGACAGCGCCACCGAAGGCTTTTGCTGTGTCTTTCATCCTCTCCGCATCTCCGGTAAAGCGGTAGCTGTATCCTTTCGGCAAGATCGGCTCTATCATTTTTGTGACTTCATCCACTGCCTTGTTGAGACTAATCCCGTCCGGCACAGCGGAGACCATCACTTCTCTCTCTCTGTCATATCGGTTGATCGAGCTTACCGTTTTGCTTGATTTTATTTCTATAAGCCCGTCTAATGGTATCATTGTCCCATCGGATGCTCTTACCTGCAGACGCTTGATCGCATCGATATTCTCTCTAAATCGGTTATCAAGTCTCATCGTAATATCAAACTCTTTTCCATTCTCCTGAAAACGGGAGATGGCACTGTCACTTGAGTAGGCGCTCAAGAGCACATCGGCGATATCTTTGACATTGACCCCTGCACGTCTTGCACTGTCTCTCAATATTTTGATATCGATTTGCGGTTTCCCGTACTCATAGTCTCTGTCTATTTCCGCCAAACCCTTGATCTTTTGCATCTGACGCATCAGCTTTTGCGAGACCTGATCCAATATGTCAAGTGAGCTGCCGGTAATGACCACTTGAAGCGGTGCGGTTGCCGAACCCGTGTCAAAAGGCGGTATCTTATCGACAATCACTTTTGCATTGTCATACGCTGCAAACTTCTCTCTGAACTTTTTCATAATATCAGCCTGGCTTGCATGCGGTCTTTTCTCTTTGGGTATGAGGCGCACATAGATCTTGGCTTTATGCTGCTCCTGCGCACTGTTGTATCCGATGGAGAGTACCGTATATTCTACATTTTTATCCTCTTTCAGTGCTTTGACGATCGGTGCAGTAATCTTTCTCATTTCTGAGATGTTCACACCCAGCGGCGCTTTGACTTTGACACTGAATTCACTGTTGTCCTCCATAGGTAAAAAGTCCATCCCCACACCAAAAAATTTCACCGAAACAACCATCGCACCGATCGCCAATACAAGGGTCAGGTAGCGAAGTTTGACGGCTGTTTTCAGCAGTTGCGCATACCCCCTCTCCAATGCGGTGAATATCGGCTCGGTCACTTTGTAAAAATAGCTTGTGTTGCCGGTTAAAACCCTGGCGCTGACTGAGGGGATAAGCATCGTAGCGACCAGAAATGAGAGAACCACCCCGGCGGCAACCGTCATCGCAAACGAGTTGAAAAAGAGCCCGACGATCCCTTCCATAAATGCGACCGGAATAAATACCGCCAAGAGCATCGCCGATATCGCCATGATCGAAAAGACGATCTCCCTAATCCCTTCGTATGAGGCTTCAAAAGGCTTCATACCGTGCTCCATCTTCTTGGCGATATTCTCCGCAACAACAATGGCATCATCCACAAATATCCCGATAGCCAGTGTCAGCCCAATCATCGTCAGTCTGTTCAGGTCATACCCCATCCAGTTCATAATGGCAAATGTCCCGATGACGGATGTGGGAATCGCAATGGCGGACACAAGTGTAATGGTGACACTTCTTAAAAAAAGAAATACAATGATGATCGCCAATATTGCCCCGTAAATCAGGTCGAATGTCACATTATGCATGATCTCCAGAATCTTGTTGGATCTGTCTTCAAGTACGGCGATATGATACTCACTGCCTGCGATTGCGTTGAGTTTTGGCAAAAGCGCTTTGACTTTCTCGATGATCTTCAGTGTATTTTCACCCGAAACCTTTTTGACCACAAGTGAAACCCCCACAGCACCATCCATGCTGGCGTAACTCTTTGCATCACTGAGTCCGTCTACGACTGTTGCCACATCTTTGAGTTTGACGCCGGGCTTGACGATAAGCTCTTTTAGCGCATCTACATTCTCCGCATCTGCCTTGAGCTTCAAGATTATATTTTTCTCTTTTGTCTCGATCTTTCCGACACCTAAAGAGAGGTTGTTTGATGCAATAATACCCCTTAACTCACTTGCAGTAAGAGAGTACTTGTTCAGTTTGTCCGGATCCAAGAAAACCCTTATCTCTCTGTCTTGAAATCCTAAAATATCAACAGCCCCCACCCCTTTTATGCGTTGAAGTTGTGGTTTGAGCTTTTCATCGGCAAGACGCATCAGCGCCTGTTTGTCATTTTTCTTGCTTGAGAGAAACAGAGTAATAACATCACCGCCCGCACCCAGTTTTCGCACAATGGGCTTCTCAACATCTTTTGGCAGAGAGGTTGAGCCTATTTTGTCGCGTATGTCATTGGTCGCTTCATCCAGATCTTTCTCCAGCTCAAACTGAACGATGATCAGACTGAAGTTGTCATAACTGGAAGATTTCAGCTTTTTGATCCCGTCAATCCCACTGATAGCCTCTTCGAGCTTATCGGTCACCTTGCTCTCTACTGTTGCGGCATCAGCGCCATAGTAGGCAGTTTGAACGGAGACAACCGGAAAATCAACTTTTGGGAAAAGGTTCACCGGCATACTCTTGTAGGAGATCAAACCAAAGATCACAAATACCAAAACCCCCATGAGGGTCGTAATGGGACGATTGATGGCAAACTTATACATATCAGTGCCCTACTGCTATCGTACCGGTGCCAAATAGCCCTGTAGGGATATCCGACACCTCCACCTCGGCTTTGGCTTTTCTGCTTTTGGGGTCTATCGTTGGGTAGATCTTGCTGATCCTCCCCTCATACTCTTTATCACCCCCGTCAAAACGGTAGATAAACCGATCCCCTTTTTTAACCCTATGCCAGTATTTTTGGTCGAACGACACGATCAGTTTTCTTGCGTGTCGCGACTCTACCTTCATCACCGTACGGATCATTGCACCGCTGACCACATCGCCCACTTCCACCATCTTCGCATAAACCACACCGTCAAAAGGTGCTTTAAGCAGCGTCTTGTCCAATAGTGCCTGCTGATATGCCACCTGTGCTTTGGCGTGTTCATACTTGAACGCATACTTATCCAACTGTGCCGCGTCGACCAGTTTTTTGACCCTCTTTTGGCGTTCGTAGTCTCTACGTGCATACTCCAGTGCGACCTGCGCAACCTTCAGCGCTGCCTTGAGGTCATCGTTCTTCAATGCGGTAAGCACTTCACCTTGATGTACCTCATCGGCGATATCGACATGGACTTTCGCTACCGTACCGGTAGTGGTAAATGCCAGATCGGCATGCCGTTTGGCTTCAACGGTAAAGGTCGCATAGACCCCTGCCGCATGTACAGAAAGGGAAAGCCATATCAAACCCAACACCATTTTTTTCATCGTACAAACTCCTTGGGGTCTTTACCCGCATA
>CAYPWA010000054.1:0-6929 GCA_964414325.1 uncultured Sulfurovum sp.
CACAACGGTCAGGCGATCACTGTGGAACTCCCCAATACCTACGTCTATGAGATCATAGAGACACCGCCTAACTTCAAGGGTGACTCACAAGGGGGGAAAAAGCCTGCGACACTCAACAGTGGTGCCGTCATTCAAGTACCGTTCCATGTCCTTGAGGGCGATAAAGTGAAGGTCAATACGGTTGAGGGTGAATACCTCGAGAAAGCAAAATAAGAGAAGAGAAGCAGTCTCTTCCTCTCTTCTTGAAGGTGACGTGTGTCACCGTCTTCTAAGCACTAAGCATTTACTTCTTCTTTCTGAACACGCGCTGTGTCTCTTTGAGGATTGCATCCGGTATCGTTGCAATGGTCATAAACTCCGACATCTTCAGTAGCGGGTACATCACAGAGATGTAGTATTTGGGATCCAGGATGTACGCCTTGCCGTTCTTGATGAGCACTGGATAGGGAAGCAGGGCTGCATTGTTCGTGCCGATACGGTTGGGGAACTTCTGGGTGCGTTTTCTGAACTTCATACCGAAGAGCACCGTACCGTTAGGGAGTTTCTGCTGGAAAACCACCTGCTTTTTCCCCTGTATATTCTCAAGAAGATCACTACCCATTGCCACTTCGACCATATCCTTGTATGTTGGCATCCCATTCATAAAGCGGTAGTTCGGCAGCAGTTGATACTTGAGCTTGTCTTTGGAGTTGATCAGTCCAGTAAAGTGATCGGTGATCTTCTTGAGCTCAGCTTTGGGTACACTCTCGTCATACTCTTTTTGAATAAATGCTTTGGCAAGATAGAGTGGATTGGTGATGGAAATGTGGTTGTCTCTTTTGTCAACGAGAAGTCTCAATGATGCGAGGAACTCGGAGCCATTCTCTACGGCAAACTTTTCAAGTGCGTCATCGGTAAAGACAATCGTAGTAAGCTCCTTTTTCTTATCGAGAGGTACTACGGCAATGATCTTGAATCCGGCTTTTTTCAAAGTCTCCTCAGCTTCTTTGACGCTCATCAACGGTGCTCTGAGGTAGGTGGAGATACGCCCTTTGTCCACTTCGCCGATCTTAGTGGTCGTGTTGACCGCCTTTTTCTCCTGAGTACGTGCTTCAAGTGGTACCCAGCCCGGCGGTACACGTTTGGAGAACTGGATAGCACGTGATCCAAGATCGTTAGCATTGTCAGTGCTCACTTTGACTGGCGTGGGTACTTTTGGCGGTTTGGGAATGATGATGTGCACGGTATCGCCACCATTCTCTATCTGCTGCTCTTTGGCTTTTGGGGCGGGAGCCGATTTGGAGGCGGTTGTTTGGTCTCTCTTTTTTGGTGAGGGCTGTGTTGCCGATACCGCTTCGGGTGTTGCTACAGGCTTTTCGCCTTTGCGCGCGATGGTACCGGGTACAGGCTTGGGAGGGGTCATATCGATCTTGATCGGTTTGGGGGTCTCTTTGATCGGATTGACGTTGTCTACCGCCTGCATCCCCATGGATGTCAGGATCTGAGGGATCTCAAGATCGAGTCTGTCCATCCATCCCACACGTTTGGGGTCGGTGATATTGAGGGTGTTCTTGACATTGGCAAGCGCAGGCATGCCGATGACCATCTTGTCGCTCCCTTTTTTGATATAGACATACATCGTACAGGGAGCATACAGCCCTGCATCTGGACGTGCATGATTGGTATCGAAGACATTGTAGGAGTAGGTCAGATGACAGAGTGAGTAGGTCCAGAAGGCATCGAAATCTTCAAGCATCTCCTCTCCGTTGTCTGTTTCGAAGAAGTTGTGGTATCCGGCGATGAGATAGTTCTTGTCAATGAAGGCAAGTTCGAATTTGTTCTGGAACGCCTCAAGAAAATCATCCATGTCGAAATCTTCACCTCTTTCGAAGCGGTACTCGAAGTTGATCATACGCTGTTTGGTCGGATTGTGGTAGACAAGGTAGCTTTTGTGTCCCGCACCGAAGGCTTTGTCCATAAGCGCGTCGAGTGCCTTGAACGGTGCGGAGAATTTCTCTCTGACGTTTGGGTCGGTCACCCCGAGGATGTCGAGCATCGCAGAGGGCATCAGGTGCCCAAGGTGGGTCTGCTTCTCATCGAGCGTTTTGTAGATCAGCATATTGAACGGGGAGAAGCCCGCTACACGCGGATCCTCACTGAAAAGCGGCATGACGACATCGTCGTTGACCACAGGCAGGAAGCTCAGAACATCGAGAATGGTCTCACCATACTTGGTCTTGTACTGGTCGTTGACCCTTTTGTGTGGATCGGTCAGATTGAAGCCGATCTCTTTGAGCTGTTTCTCAACGATCTCGTTATATTTGTTCTGGACATTGCCATCGACCGTCCAGAAGACAGCGAGTGCCTCTTTGCTATTCTTGGTAGTCTGGACAGGTGCGACTGCAAGCAGCAGTGTACTGAGCAGGAAAAAGAGGGTGGTTACCCCTACGCTTTTGATACGAATCATATGCATCCCCTTTATATATTGGACTCTGATACCACGGCAGTGGTGTATATCAGTATTATTATAGGTAAAATAACATAATTTTCATATAAATAATGAATTAAAATGATAAGATTTAATAAGTATAAGTGAAAATGCTACCAGAGGTATCTGGCAGCGAGGAAGAGAGGCGGGGTGCCTCTTATTTATCGTCAGTCGCCTCTTTGACCGATTTTCTTGTCTCTTTAGAGACAGTTTTGGTCGAGTCATTGGCATTATCGGAGACTCTCTGTACAGAATCTCTTGAATCGTTAGAGATCGTTTTAGTCGAGTCATTGGCATTGTCGGAGACTTTTTTGACAGAGTCTCTTGTATCGTTGGAGACTGTTTTGGTTGTATCATCAAGATCGTTGGAGACCTCTTTGATGGAGTCTCTTGTGTCATTGGAGATCGTCTTTGTCGAGTCATTGACGTTGTCGGAGACATCTTTGACAGAGTCTCTTGTATCGTTAGAGACCGTTTTGACGGAGTCTCTGCTGTCATTAGATACAGTCTGTACGGAATCTCTGGAGTCGTTGGAAACGGTTTTAACCGAATCTCTACTGTCATTGGAGACTGTTTTTGTCGCATCGTTGATATCTTTGGATACAGAGATCGCAGAGTCTTTCATATCTTTGGAAGCGATCGTTGTGGAGTCCTTGAGATCCTTTGTCGTATTGGTGATGGAGTCTTTGGTATCTTCAGCTACTTCTACCGTTGCATCTCTGACATCTTTTGAGGTAGATACCTGAGCGGTCTTGAGGTCGTCGGAGACCTTGACAGATGTGTCTTTCGCATCGTGGCTAACGTTAGTAACGGTTCTTTCGGCACTTTTACTGGTTTCGACCGCACCGTCTTTCATGGACTCAACGCTGTCTTTGGCATCTTTGCTCATGCTGATGGCTGCTTCCTTCATGTCCTTGAACATGTCTCCGAAGCTGAAGTCCGCCTGTGCACCGGTCATGAGTGCAGCAGCGGCTACACATGAAATAAGTGTCTTTTTCATTGTAGTTCCTTTATGTTGATTTTGAGGTAACACAATGGTATCAGTAAAACTTTAAAACAAAACTTAAATTTTATAAAAATATATCATCAATTTATGTGATGTTTATAAATCGAATTGAGTTATTAAAGATAACACGTTACAATGTCATTGACAGGTTTATATTTTTCATAAGGAGACACAATGAAAGCACGACTACTTGCGGTGACAGCTATGTTTATCATGGGAAGCGGTTTTGCCCTGGCGGAGGGGTATACACAGGTTGACAGGATCAAGGATATGCAGAAGATGGCACAGGCGATGCAGGATATCCAGTCGGGACTACTCTACAATAATCTGGATATCGTCAAAGCGGGCACGAAGGTACTTAAGGAGACCATCATCAAGATCCGTCCGATCGATGAAGAGGTCAACAACAAGGATATCTACGAAAAGTGGCTCAACAACAATCTGAAGATGACTAACAAGATACAGAAGAAGATACGCAACAAAGCCGAAACGCTCGAAGAGCGTTTTGCAGACGGTGATGCGGTGCAGGCACTTCAGGAGTACAGCAAGATCATGGGACAGTGCATGAAGTGTCATGTACGTCTAAGAAAGTGGTAACGACTTGAATACAAACAGTATTATATGCAAAGAGAGGAGCGTGTACCGTGTTACGTGGTAAAAAACGCTTTTTTGTAACGATTTTACTCATCTCTACACTTCATGCCGGTGGGATCGTTCTGACTGGAACGGTGATCTCGGATGGACAGAAGATGATCGGAAGCCGCTATATGGGTTATGTGAAGAAGGTCTATGTGAAGCTGGGAGACAAGGTCAAGCGTGAGGATGATCTCTATGAGATCGAGTCTGCGGAGTTCGACATCATGAAGACACAGTCCAACCTGATGCTCGAACAGGCACAGATCGCACTGGAGTACTGGAAAGACCGTTTGCACAATCTGAACAAGAAAAAAGAGATCATGAAGCGCAAACAGGGGATTACCGGCTTTGACTGGGACGACCTTGAAGGGCAGGTAGAGAATGTCAAAGCGATGCTCGAATCGACTAAGATCATGGTCAAACATGCTGCCGAACAGGTCAAGCAGATGGCAGTGGTCTTCAACTATCTCAAGATGAAAGCCCCCAGTGACGGAGTGGTCGTACAGAAGAACATCAAGGTGGGCGATATGATCATGCCCGGGATGATGGCGATCATGATCGTCGATACGGAGAATCTCGAGATCGATGTCTCACTCTCCGAGGGGATCATCGGCAAAGTCAAAGAGGGGCAGCGTATTGCCGTAGAGATCCCCTCTATCGACTACAGAACGATCGGAACGGTACACGCCATCATCCCCGATGCCAATCCGATGACACACAAGATCAAAATGCGTGTCAAGTTCGACAAGGGCGGACACAATATCTTCCCCGGGATGTATGCCAAGGTGACGATCCCCGAGTAGGGGTGTCCCGCTCTTCTGTTTAGGTTTCATATACATTCATACGTTACAATATCCCTGACAATCTCACAAGGGGGCTACTTTATGGAAAAGGTCTATGATCTCATTATCGTCGGGGGTGGTCCCGGAGGTATCGGTGCAGCGGTCGAAGCGAAGATGCTTGGTCTGGAGAAAGTACTGATGATCGAAAAAACAGACAACCACTCCCACACCATCCGAAAATTCTACAAAGACAACAAACGTGTCGACAAAGACTGGCAGGGGCAGGCGGTGGAGCTTGAGGGCAATGTTGATTTCACGGACGGTACCAAAGAGAGTACCCTGGACTACTTCGATGCACTGCTTGATGATGACAAGATCGATACCCGTTTCAACTGCGCGGTGGAGAAGGTCGAGAAGCGGGATGATCTGTTTTATGTGCACTCCGCCTGTGGGGAGGATGTGGCACGCAACGTGATCGTCAGTATCGGACGGATGGGCAAGCCCAACAAACCCTCCTATAAGATCCCTCCCTCCATCAAGCAGCAGGTCAACTTCAATCTTGACAAGTGCGGCAGCGGAGAGAAGATCCTTGTGGTCGGCGGTGGGGACAGTGCGGTGGAGTACGCCTGCGATCTGAGCTGCTGCAACGAGGTCACGCTTAATTACCGCAGAGAGACCCTCTCACGCCCCAACCCTACCAATCGGGAGATGATCGCAGCGTATAGTGAGAAAGGTGCCGTCGCACTGAAGCTTGGGGTCAATATTGAGGGGTTGGAGAACGAGCACGGCAAGGTCAAGGTCAACTTCGCTGACGGCAGTGAGCTGTACGATCGCGTGATCTACGCCATCGGAGGTACGACCCCTAAAGATTTCTTAAAGAGTTGTGGTATACCATTGGACGAAGGTGGTGAGCCGATCTTCGATGCGAACTACGAGACACCAGTCAAAGGGCTCTATATCTCGGGAGATATCGCTTTCAAGAGCGGCGGTTCGATCGCGATCGCGCTCAACCACGGCTACCGTATCGTCAATCATATCTTAAATAAGGAGGCATAAGTATGGCAAGTGTACTGTTACCATTGGCAAAAGGATTTGAGGAGCTTGAAGCGGTGGCGCTGTGTGATGTGATGCGCAGAGGCGGCATCGATGTGCGTCTGGCGTATATCGAAGATGAACTACACGGCGATCTCGTTACCGGTGCCAACGGCATCACCATCAAGGCGGATACCTCCATCAACAATGTGATCGTCGATGATTTCGATATGATGGTGCTTCCCGGAGGCTGGGGCGGTACCTACGCATTGGCGGAAAATGTTCGTGTGCAGGAGCTACTGCGTGAATTTAAGGAGAAGAAGATCGTAGGAGCGATGTGTGCCGCTCCCTACGCGCTCAAAAAAGCGGGCGTACTGGGTGAGAAGTATACCGCCTACCCGGGTGCGGTCGAAGAGATCGATCATCCGGGCTACATAAGTGACGAAAAGGTGGTCGAGGATGGCAATGTCATCACCTCTCAGGGGCCGGGCACTGCTGTCTGTTTCGGGCTGGCGATCGTCAAGCGTCTGGTGGGCGAAGAGACCGCCCAGCAGATCAAAGAGGGGATGCTTCTGGGATACTGCTGATGAAAGCGCGTATCGAGGCGGTCAAACACCGCATAGAGAACGACCCCAAAATGCAAGAGGCGATCGGGCGCATCAAGCCCAAGCGCACCTTTTGGGGGATCGCGGGGATCGTACTCTTTTTCTTCGTCCCCGAGCTGATCACTTACATTTGGCAGCCCGAGCTGGTAGCCTGGGCACACCTGCACAGCATCACCGAACCGCTTGCCCTCCAACGTACACTGTATACCCAGCTTGAGAAGATGTTTGCCGACGGTGTGAGTTGGCTCAATATCGGCGTAGGGGTACTGTTGTTGGTGTGGGTGTGGCGGTCGAAGTAGTATGCTCATCCACAACTGCCTTATCCACTTTGAACTTCCTCACGTCCACTCCCTCAAAGGACGCAGAAGCATCACCAATGCACTCAAAGAGAAGCTTAAAGC
>CAYPWA010000055.1:0-6889 GCA_964414325.1 uncultured Sulfurovum sp.
CGAGTCATTTGCCAAGGTAGCTGACGCTGCCAAAGCGGCACTGGCGAAATAAGCCAGGCTTCTTTCTCTTTGGAGGGCAAACGCCCTTCATCCCCCTCTTTACCTTTTTATCTCATCGTACTGTTAACATCAGGATCGAGTGTTTTTGCTACTTCATCCATCTCCTTAACGAACCCCTCCATCTTTTTGACCCATTTCTCCATAAACCCTTTGGTCTTGTTGAGATCGACAACGATCTTCTCGTCACTCACCTCGACACCCGCCTCTTTCTCTTCGATGATCCCCTGCTGCATCTCTTTGGTAAGCTCGTCGGCTTTGGCTTTCATCTTTTGTGCCATCATCTTGAAGTAGCTTTTGGTTTTGTTGGTATCGATGATGATCTTCCCGTCAGGTGTGGTCGTCACACCCATCGGTGCGAGTCTGATCTGCTGTTTTGCTTTGAGGTCTGCCTCTTGCTCGGCTGCTTTTTTTGCTTCAAGCTCTTTGAGCAGTTGGTCTCTTGCCTGTTGCGCCACTTTGGCATCGTGGGCTTTCTGCTCTTCGCTGCTCTTTTGCTGGCATCCTGCCAACAGTGCTGCTGCTGCGATAATGGTAATGATCTGTTTCATGACACTTCCTAACTGTATGGATTTGTCACATATTATACAATGATTGTGGAAGAAATGGGGAAGCCCCGGAAACGCGGGGCAGTGGAGAGAAGAAACGCTAGTTGCTGCCACATTTTCCTTGACCACATTTGCCTTTTCCCATCGCTTTCTTTTTCATCTTCTCTTTCATCTCCTTCTTCTCTGCACCACCGCATTTACCCGCCTGACACTTCATCGCTTTTGTCTTCAGTGCACTGCCGCATTTGCCTGCCTGACACTTCATCGCTTTGGGTGCTTCCTGTCCGCCTCCGCATTTTGCACTTGCTGTCGTCATCGTCAAAGCGGTAGCTCCTGCGAAGATAAGTCCGAGTTTAAGTAGTTTTTTCATCAATTTTCCTTTGTATGGTTCGGTTATTGCTCGTCACCGAAAAGCAGGTGATCGAGACTGAATTTTCCGGCTCCGAATGAAGCAAAGATAGCCAGGAACAACATATAGTACAGCGGTATCTCAAAACCGTTGTTGCCCGCACCAAATCCATTAGGGAGGTGTACGGTCACGATCGCAACGATCATCACCACCATAAGCGGCAGGGAGATCAGTCTCGTAAAAAGCCCCAGTGTCAGCAATACCACACCTACGATCTCCGTGGTCGCCGCCATATAGGCATTGATCGTGGGCAGAGGAATACCGATAGATCCGAACCATGTCGCGATCGCACCGATATCCGCCCACTTCATCATCGCAGGCTCATAGAAGCCGTACGCTACGACCAAACGAGCAAAGAGCAGAGAGAAACCCTGTCCGTGACTCAATATCTCCCGAGTCATAGGATAGATATGCTGCAACATGGGAACTCCTTTCAAGATATCTGTTTTTTCATATGTCGTATCAATATCTGATACAGTGACAGTATAGTGCATCTTTGTGTACCGGATGTGTAGCTGCCTATCACTTCATACCTGCTTCTGCACTATTGGTACACAGAGATCTGTTATACTACGGATGATACGATATAGACATCTCAACAGGAAGGATCAGCGGTATGCAACGAAGAGATTTCATGATATTGGGCTCGATCATTGGGATAAGCCCATACCTTAGCGCCCAGCCCATTACTCCGGAGCAGAAGCGTTTTGCAAAGATCAAAAAGACCATTGCGGCAGTACAGGCACATATGCTTCCCGATCACACTGCCCTGCCCTCCGCACAGTCGATGCATACCATCGATTTTCTGGAGGAGACGATCTTCCATCCCACCTACGACAGAGATATCCGCCGTTTTGTCATCGATGGGGCTGAAGAACTTGAAAGAAGGGAGGGAGGGAAATTCACTACCTACGATACCACCCGAAAAGAGAAAGCTCTCAGAGCCTATGAGACCGACAGTTACGGCAGTAACTGGCTGAGCCGTATCATGACCCTGAGTATGGAGGCGATACTGGGTGATCCGATCTACGGCAGCAATATCGGAGAGTCAGGCTGGAAAGCCGTAGAGAGCTTTGGTGGTCTCCCCCGACCCCGCACGAGGTATATAGGACGATGAGTACAGAGATCTACGATGCCGTCATTATCGGTTCGGGTGCCAGCGGCGGTGCAGTCGCATACACTCTGACCAAAGCGGGATACCGTGTTGCTGTACTGGAAAAAGGACGGCTTGTTCCCCGAGAGGTGTTCTCTAAGGATGAGATCGCCTACTGCCGTAGGGATATCGTAACACCGAACCTCTTTGAGGAGTACCATGTGATCGAGGAGAAGGTAAACGGAAGGTGGGAGGCGACCCCCACCTACGACTCGGGGTGGAGCTTCTGGAACGGCAACATCGTCGGAGGCTCCTCCAACTTCATGAGCGGGATGCTCCACCGAATGCATCCGGATGACTTCCGTCTCAAAAGTAAATACGGTGCGATAGAGGGAGCCAATGTAGTCGACTGGCCGATCTCCTATGAGGATCTTGAACCCTACTACACCCTTGCCGAGGATCTGGTAGGGATATCGGGACATCACCTCCCCCATCCCTTCGAACCTCCCCGAAGCACACCGGATTTCCCTCAGCCACCTACCCGGGAGAATGCAGTTGTCTCGTTGCTTGAACGCAGTTGTAAAAAACTCGGTATCACCCCACTTGTCACTCCACGTGCCGTTCTCTCTCAGGACAAGGAAGGAAGAGATGCCTGCTACTACTCCAACTTCTGCGGTAGCTACGGATGCAGTTCCGGAGCCAAAGGGAGCTCCCGAGAGGCACTGCTTAGACCGGCACTGGCAACGGGAAAGTTGACACTGTTGACAAATACCCATGTCAAGAGGCTTGTCACCGCTTCTAAAAACCGGATCGGTCATGCGCTCTGTGTCGATACGATCACCGGCAAGGAGCATACAATACACGGTAGGCTTTTTGTTGTCGCTGCACAGGCACACGAGAGCGCACGGCTCCTTCTCAACTCTGCCGATGCACATTATCCTGACGGTCTAGCAAACAACAGCGGTGAACTGGGGAAAAACCTCATCTTCTCCGGTGGCGGTTCTGGTCAGGGGGAGCTGCACAAAGAGAGTCTCAAACACCTCTCTTTTGAAGCGTTGATGCAGCCGGGATACTTTGTCAACCGTACCATTCTGGACTGGTATTTCATCGATGATTGGCTGGAGGGAAAATTCAAAGGAGGCTCAGTGGAGTGGATGTTCGAACACCAAAACATCATCTCTCGTGCACTCAAACACAACTACGAAGAAGGCAGGCTGGTATGGGGAGAAGCGCTCGCAGAACGCATTCACAAACGCTTCACACAGCAAAAAAGTATTCGTTTTGAGATCTTTAACGACTGGCTCCCTACAGATGACTGCTTTGTCTCTATCGACCCGACACACAAAGACAAATACGGGATGCCTGTAGGAAAACTTCGCATCAACGGTCATCCGCAGGATATCAAAGTGGGAAACTACATCGCCAAAAAATGCGAGAAGATCCTCGAAGAGATGGGGGCGAAGCATATCTACTCCTCCATCTCAGCCGCGCCGGCACAGAACCTTGTAGCGGGAGGATGCCGTTTTGGTGATGATCCCAAACGATCTGTACTCAACCGATACTGTCAGACGCACGACATCCCCAACCTCTTCGTCGCTGATGCAAGTTTCATGCCCACAGGCGGTTCGGTCGCCTATACATGGACGATCTATGCCAATGCCCTGCGTGTCGCCGATCACATCGTAGGGATGCTGAACAAGGGCAATATACGCCCGCTTGCCTGACTAATCGCGTCCGTCCGCCAGATCGACCAGATAGTACCCCTGCTTCCAGTACTTTCGGATGGTCTCTCTGAAGTCCTCTATATCCTCATTGTTGGCAAAGAGCTCCTCTCTGGGCTTGGGATACTCCGCAAAAAGCAAGAACCACTCTCCCGCGGTATACTCGATATTGACGAGGCGATACCCACTGTGCCATTTAGCTTTGATCTGCGGGCTGACCTCTTCCCACTCATCAACAATGACATATGCCTCACTCTTGAAGCCTGTGTTCTTGGCGAAGATGCCTGTCCAGTAGCCCTCTGCCGCCTCGACATCGACCAGCATGTACCCCTCTCTCCATCGCTTGATGATACTCTTCTCAAAGTCATCACGATAACGGCTGTAGACAAATAACGTATCCTTCCATTTCCCGCCTTTGGCAAAGATTCCGATCCATTCGCCTGCACCGTACTCGACATTGATCAGCTCGAAGCCCTTTTTGGCATAGGAATCCACCGCCTGAGCAAATTTGCCGATGTCACGTCTATGCATATAGGCCTGCTGCGTGTAGCCCGTTCCTTTCGCATAGAGTGCCATCCAGACATCATGCCCGTAGGAGAGATCGATCAGATCATAGCCCTTCGCCCACTCATTATCGATCTTGGTCTTGAGTCGAGAGAGACTCTTGCTTGTCGTGTAGGACTGATCCGTAAAGCCTGTATCTTTGGCAAACACCCCGACCCAGAAGTCATCCGCTGCCGCCATCATAGGCATCAGTGCCGCTGCCAGCACTGTGATGATGATCTTGTTCATACGCTACTCCTCAATAAAATAGATATATTTGATCTTAAATCATAAGATTTATTGAATTTTTATTGTAACACAATCTTTATCAAAAATGCAAACCTAGCGCCGGCTCTCTGCCAGATCAATTATTTTAAATCCCTCTTTCCAATAGCGACGTATACGTTGTTGCAGCAGAGGGTATGTGGTCGCACTGATATAACGCTCTTTTCGAAAACGGTCATATTTTTCAAAGAGCAGTACCCAGGTATTGTTGCCATATTCGAGACATTTGATATTGTAGCGCTTCTGCCACGCCTTGGCGATCTCCCGCTGTGCTTCCTCCCAGGTCTCTGCAAAGCGTAGAAACTGCGTATGTTCTTTGCCGTCCTCACCTGTCACAGCAATCCATCTCCCTTCTGCCGGCTCGATATCCTTGATGAAACGCTCTTTGTGATCGATCGATGCGAGTTGCGTCCGAAGTGCTTCAAGACTCTGTGCGACAAACAGCCGACTTCGTTCTCCACTGCCAGCACGATTGAAGATCGCCACCCACTCACCGACACCATTCTCCACGTTCTCCAACACATAGCCCCTTGTTTCATAGTATGCTACCGTACTTTGGAATTCACGCAGGATCCTTCGGTGCATTATCAACTGCTCCGATACCCCGCTTCCGCGGCTCATGACTACATTCCATCGCCTCGGAGCGTGTGACAGATCTGTCACGGCGTATCCTTCGCTCCAGCCTGCCTTGATCTCGCTACGAAGATTATCGAACTTGCCGTTGGCAAGAATCATCTGAGAACCCAGTGGCGATCCCTGCTGCATCACAGTGACCCAGAAAAAGTCAGCACTGAGTACCAAAGGAAATACCAGTAAACCAAATATCAGGATCCGTTTCATTCTCACTCCTCGCTTTTCTCTGAGCATACCATATTTCATAAATAAAACCAATAGTTAAAAATAAATATCATCTATTTATTAGATCGGTGTTACCACTATTGACTGATTGAAAGGAAAAGCAATTTAATAGTATACTATCACTATATAATTTGCTATGTACTTACAAAAGGATACCTGACTATGAAACAGATTACATTGGCACTTCTGCTGCTCTCGACCCTATTCTTCTCTGCATGTGAGGGACCGGGACTAGGAGGTAAAGTCAAGAAAGAGTACTTCCCTAACGGTCAGGTTCTCTCCGAGTTTATCATGGATGACAGTACCGAACAGAACGGTCTGCTGAAACGGTATGGTCCTGACGGTAAACTGACCTCTACCGTACCCATCCGAAACGGTGTCAAAAACGGTGTAGAAAAACTCTATGACGAGGAGGGGCATGTCCTCAAAACAACCCCTTATGTCAACGGAAGGAAACATGGGGATGAGCGCGGGTATTTTCCTAACGGGAGTGTCTGGTTCTCCATGCCCTACCGCAACGGTGTACTCAACGGACAAGCCTATATCTATCGTCAGGACGGCTCCATCGTTCGTAAGGGTATCTACCGCAACGGCAAGCTTGTCAACTAACCCATCATGTCCTTCTTGCTGCCGCGCTACACCCATATCGTCAATCCTCGACTCAAGCACACCTACCTAAGCTTCGATGACGAAGGGGAGCTTGTCATCCGTTCCCCCAAAGTCTCTCAGCGATACATCGAAATGCTGCTTCTCAAAAAAGCTGCATGGATCGAACGAGCCAGAGAGAAGACACTTTCAAAAAAGGGTCGTGCCGCTACGATCAGAGAGAACGGATACTTCTATCTTCTCGGTAAGCCCTACACACTTCGTTTCGAGCCCTCCAACAGTATGCGCGCTGCTCTCATTCGTCAAGAGGACAGTACATTTCTCTTTCGCTATACCTATTTCGACCACGATCGCTGTCTGGGAAAAATCGAGGCATTTTACAAACAAGAGATCGCTCGTACGATCCCTTCTCTCATCGATCGGTGGTCAGATCGCATGGGTGTCTCTCCCTTGGCGACACGCTACAGAAAGACGCGTCGGCAGTGGGGAAGCTGCTCAACGAACAACACCCTCAGCTTCAACACCATGCTGATGAAGGTGCCTCCCAAAGCGATCGAATATGTCGTCGTACATGAACTGGCACATATCGTCCACAAACACCACCAACCTGCATTTTGGGAGCTTGTCTCCAAACATCTTCCTGACTACAAAGCACGCCAGGATCTCCTGCGTCAATTTACCCCCGCTTAGGAGCCCGGTATGGATATCTATCTGCTGCTTTTTCTATTTATCATCCTCATTGGATCGGTCACGGTCTATATCTACTACC
>CAYPWA010000056.1:0-6712 GCA_964414325.1 uncultured Sulfurovum sp.
GCTCGGCTTCCTGTTCGAGTCTTTGCCAGTTTTTTCGGTAGATTATACGATATTCCGTTGCAAATGTTTTGTTCGTCTGTGAGAGATAGACGAGCAGTTCTTTGAACATATCGATCATCTCCGGAGCATGAATCTTTTCGCAAAGTTGCAGCGTTGATTTGGCGAAATCGGAAAGGGCATGATACTTCTCTTCCTCGATGAGTTTGTCAAAGGTTTCGGCACTATGTCTGAGGATGAACATCGTTTCGGAGAGTACGGCACGGTATGTCGTTTCATTGGCATAGGCAGTAACACCTGCTTGGACATCGAGAACCTTTATGTCGGGTATGTATGATGAAGCGGAGACTTGTTGGTCATTGGTAAGTTTGGTTTTTCTATTACGCTGCTGTATTTCTGGTGTCATGATTAGAAACTGTTCGATGGCAGCATAGACATCCTGAGCGGAGATCGGTTTGGTGATAGCGGCATTGATCCCTGCTGTCTGCATCGCTTTGACCTCATGAGAGAATGCCATAGAAGAGATAGAGATAATCGGAAGGTACTGCCACTTGGTGTTCTCTCGAATCTTTTTGGTCATTTTCAATCCGTCCATCACAGGCATATTGATATCGGTAAAGATCATATCGACAGGCTCTTGTTTCAGTATTTCCAGAACGGATTCCCCATTATTAAGGAGTGTGATTTTAATCCCGTCAATCGAAAGGATATTTCGCATAACACGCTGATCGACCTTGCTGTCTTCCGCGACTACTATATGTGCACCGCGATAGCGTTCTAGCGTTTTGGCATCGATACCCCGGTTGCCATGAATAGTGAAGGACTTTGGATCGAAGATTTCCAGATTGTTGACTCCTTTAACCGCCTTGCTTTGTAAAATGAACAACTGATAGAGGATCTCTTCGACATCTCCTATGATTGTAGGATTGTAGATCTCTGCATCGGCAATTTGTTTGGCACGTTCGATCTTTGTCTCTTCTTCGAAAAGTTCATGGATGATAATGATCTTGAGATCTTTGGACTTCTCATGAGTACGTTTTTTGAGGGATGCAATATGTTTTGCATTAAGATCTGACGAATGAAAAATCGCCATACGATACTTGTGGAGATCGGGTTTTTTATGTTCAAAGGTCTCGGAGGGCATATATTCAATTTTGATACCGTAGGTTTTGAAGATATATTCGATACGTTTTGTCTCACTTTTCTTTTTTCCGACAAAGAGTACTTTTTCTCCTGAAAGTAGTGATTTGAGTCTATTTTGATTGCTCCGGCTTTTTTTGTCAGGATAGTAGGGGATATCCAGGAGGAACTCAATATTGCCCAAACGGTTTTTTTTGACCGAAAGCTCTCCTCCTATCGCATCGACAATCTCGCGAACATGATGTAATTCATTGTTTGTTGCCTCTCCTGTCTCTTGTTCCTCTTCAAGTATCTGTTTATACCGGGAGAGTTCTTTTTTGTTATCCTTGAAAGCAGAATTACTGATTGTAAAAGAGATACTTTTCTCTCTGTTTCGTACGATATCGATGATAATCTCCGCATCGGTATTTTTGACAATGAGTTCTTTTGCCAGTATTTCAAGTACCTGTTCCAGATAGTCATTGTCACCGGATATATAACGTTCTACATTTCTATCGATATCGTAGTAGAGGGTATGACGGTATTCCTGTAGAGAATCACTGAGACGATTGGTCAGTATGTGAAGCATACCACTTAGTCTAAAAGGAAGTATCTCTATATCGAGAGTACCTCCATGCGGTTTTGTGTTGAGTGCTTGACCGGAAATAGTTGTATTATGATTTTCTGTAGTCGATGTCTTTCTCTTTTTGGGTGTTTTCTTTTGATATGACAATATGATATACCCCAAAAGAAAAACAATGAGAACAATCAGCAGGAACGCAAAGAACGTTATAGAGGTATCCGCTGCCAGAAGCGGTACGGTACCGGCGAAAAAAAGTTTATACATAGGATATTTCCTTATAAAACAAAATATAAAAATATTATTTTAGTGCCGAAGTATAACATAGTTAAGATGTATATCTGGAAAGCGTATACGTGAGAGACTATCGGTATTTTATCAAATATTTGCTATACTTGTGCGTATTTTAACACACTTAAGGAGTAATCAATGGCATTGTTTGATGATGTAAAAGAAGTAGTTGTAGAGCAACTCAACGTGAGCCCTGACGAGGTAAAAGAAGATTCCAAATTCGTAGAGGACCTTGGGGCTGACAGTCTTGATGTCGTTGAGCTCGTCATGGCACTCGAAGAGAAATTCGATATCGAAATCCCTGACGATCAGGCAGAAGCGATCGCAACTGTCGCGGATGCGATCAAGTTCATCGAGAACGCTCAGGCGTAACACGCGTACTCTTCCCTCGGGAAGAGGTGTAAGCCATAGTTGAGTGTTCGGAGAACATTCATCTATATCTTATGACAAACAGATAGGAGCAGCAGTGAAAAGAGTAGTGGTAACAGGGTTGGGGATGATCAACTCTCTGGGGTTGGACAAAGAAAGTGCATTCGCGGCGATCGTTGAGGGGCAATGCGGTATCAAACATATTGAATCTTTCGATACGGAGAAACATACGGTCAAGATCGCCGGAGAGATCACCGATTTCGATCCGACGACCGTTATGGATGCCAAAGAGGTCAAAAAAGCGGACAGATTTATCCAGCTTGGACTCAAGGCAGCCAAAGAGGCAATGGCGGATGCCAATCTGCCTGAAGATGTGGACAGAGACCGTTTCGGTGTCGCTTCCGCATCAGGGATCGGCGGTTTGATCAATATTGAAAAGAACTCTGTGATCGCTGAAACACGCGGACCAAGACGTATCTCTCCTTTCTTTATCCCTTCCTCTCTTGTCAATATGCTGGGTGGATTTGTCTCTATTTATGAAACATTGAGAGGACCGAATCTTTCTTCTGTCACTGCTTGTGCCGCAGGGACACATGCGATCGGCGAAGCAGCAAAATCGATCATGATCGGTACGGCGGACAAGATGCTCGTCGTCGGTGCCGAGGCTGCGATCTGTGCTGCCGGTGTCGGCGGGTTTGCTGCAATGAAAGCGCTCTCCACACGCAACGATGACCCTCAGAGCTCTTCTCGCCCTTTCGATGCGGATCGTGATGGCTTTGTCATGGGTGAAGGTGCGGCAGCACTGGTGCTTGAGACATATGAGGATGCAGTTGCACGTGGTGCGCATATCTATGGTGAGCTTATCGGGTTTGGTGAGAGCGGTGATGCCAACCACATCACCACTCCGACCATGGACGGACCGCTTCGCGCAATGAAAATGGCATATGAGATGGCAGGAAAGCCGAAAGTCGATTATGTCAATGCACACGGTACCTCTACACCGATCAATGACAAGAATGAGACCGGAGCGCTCAAGGAACTCTTCGGCGGCAAAGAGAACTGTCCGCCGGTCAGTTCGATCAAAGGGCAGGTAGGACACTGTCTCGGTGCGGCAGGTGCGATCGAAGCGGTCGTTTCTCTTATGTCAATGAGGGACGGTGTATTGCCTCCGACAATCAACTACACTACGCCGGATGAGAACTGTGATCTTGACTATGTTCCCAATGAAGCAAGAAAAGCGGATGTGAACGTCGTGATGAGCAATTCCTTTGGATTTGGCGGTACCAACGGTGTCGTCATCTTTAAGAAAGTATAAGAGAGGCGATCACGATGGCAACCTATCTGGATTTTGAGAGCAAGATTGAGAAGATACAGGAAGAGATCGTATCTGCTCATGCCGTTGCCAATACCGAACTGGTCGAAAAGCTGCAAAAAGAGCTGCAAAAAGAGGTTGAAAAGACTTTTGGATCTTTGAGTGATTACCAAAAGCTTCAGCTTGCAAGACATCCTGACCGTCCCTATGCGCTGGATTATATCAAGATGATCCTCGATGATGCCTATGAAATTCACGGAGATCGTGCATTCCGTGATGATCCTGCGATCCTTTGCTACCTTGGCTATATCGACGGACAGAAGACGATGGTCATCGGCGAACAGAAGGGGCGTGGGGTCAAGAACAAGATCAAACGCAACTTCGGTATGCCAAACCCTGAGGGGTACAGAAAAGCGCTGCGTGCGGTCAGACTTGCCGAGAAGTTCAACATCCCCGTACTGATGCTTATCGACACTCCGGGTGCCTATCCGGGACTGGGTGCTGAGGAGCGCGGACAGAGTGAAGCGATCGCGCGCAATCTGTTTGAGTTCGCCTCTACCAAGGTGCCGATGGTCTCTGTGGTCATTGGTGAAGGGGGATCGGGCGGTGCACTGGCGATTGGGGTAGGTGACAAGCTGGCGATGATGCGCTACTCTGTCTTTGCCGTGATCTCTCCGGAGGGATGTTCTGCAATCCTCTGGAATGATCCAAGCAAGGTTGAAACAGCGACAAAAGCACTCAAGATCACCCCTGAGGATCTTAAAAAGCATGGTCTGGTCGATGATGTTTTGGATGAGCCGCTGATTGGAGCACATCGAGACAAGACCACAGCAGCCGAAGTATTGAAGAGCTATTTTCTTGAGCAGGTTAAGCAGCTTAAAGAGCTTTCTATCGAAGAGCTGCTTGAACGCCGTTATGAACACCTTACTTCTGTCGGCGCCTACTCCGAATAACCCCTGATGATACACGATATTGCAGCCTTCCTCGTCGACAAGATCGGTGATATGGGCTATTGGGGTATTTTTCTTCTCATGTTTCTTGAGAGTACTTTCTTCCCTTTCCCAAGTGAGATCATCATGATCCCTGCGGGCTATCTTGCCTATCAGGGAGAGATGAACCTCTATCTTGTTGTGATTATAGGTATCACCGGTTCGGTTGCAGGTGCACTATTCAATTACTACCTTGCTATGTATTTCGGGCGGGCTTTTTTGTTGCGTTACGGGAAGTACTTTTTCATCAAAGCAGAGACACTCGACAAACTGGAGACCTTTTTTCAAAAACACGGAGAGCTCTCTACCTTCAATGGCAGGCTGATCCCCGGCATTCGTCAGTTGATCTCCCTGCCGGCAGGTTTGGCACGGATGAATCTATGGCGTTTTAGTCTCTATTCGGCACTGGGTGCGGGTATCTGGGTAGTGGTACTGGTGGCGTTGGGCTATCTGCTAGGCTCAAATGAAGCACTGATCTCTCAGTACCTGCATACAGCGACTTTGATCGCACTGGTCTGCGTAGTATTGATCACACTTTTCTACATTATCCGCAATAAGCGTAGAGCAAAGATACTTGACGAGTAGTTACCACAGCCACGACTTATATTTTTTCTTTTTTATTTTTACTTTTTTAAGGGCATTATTGACTTTGTGAGAAACAGTACGGGAGAGAGCGATATAACTTCGCTGCTCGGTGATCGTGATCTTTCCGATTTCAGTGGGGGCGATACCGATCTCTTTGCAGAGTGTCCCCAGGATGTCTCCCGCACGCAGTTTGCTCTTTTTCCCGCCGTGTATGCAGAGGGTATCAAAGTGTGACTGGAGTAAAAAATGGTTCTCTTTATCTACATGGGGATAGGTTGTATGTGTGGCAATATTTTTGATATAGCTTGTTTTGTGGCTGCCGGAAGTGTAGAAAGAAACAGCGATCCCCTCTGCCTGTGCACGACCGGTTCTGCCGATACGATGTGTATAGACCTCCTGGTCAAAAGGCAGATCGTAGTTGACTACCAGTGAGATCCCTTCGATATCCAATCCCCGTGAAGCCACATCTGTGGCAACCATCAGTGGTGTTGTACCGTTGGTAAATGCAATGACCGCTTCATTGCGCTCATTCTGATCAAGATCACCATGCAGCGCAACGATATCATGTCCATCCTCTGATAGATTGTTGGAAATTTCGATCACGTCTGCTTTGGTGTTGCAGAATACAAGCAGTGTATCGGGTTTGTAGTGTGTGATGACCCGTGATAACATATCGAACTTCTTCTCAGGAGACACCTCTGTATAATAGGTCTCGATCTTGTCCGTACTTTGCTCTGTATCGGTTTTGATCACTATGGGATGTTGCAAGAGTTTTTTAGCAAGTGCCTCTATTTTTGGCGGGAAAGTTGCCGAGAAAAGCAGTGTCTGTTTATCTGTAGGCATAGCGGAGGCAATCTTGACGATATCGTCATAAAATCCCATATCAAGCATCCTGTCAGCTTCGTCAAGTACCAGAGTTTTGAGAGAAGAGAGATCCAATGTCTCCTTACCTAAATGATCCATCAATCGACCCGGTGTACCTACCAGAATATGTGCACCTTTCTTGAGTGATTCCGCCTGCGCGCGAAGCGGTACACCTCCATAGAGTGTGATGATCTTGAGATTGGAGATGACGGAGGCAAGTGTTCTCAATACATCGGCAACCTGCTGTGCCAGCTCTCTGGTAGGGGTGATGACGAGATGTTGCGGTGCTGATTTTTCCGTATCGGTATGGATGATCAGGGGGAGTGCAAAGCTGAGTGTTTTCCCCGAACCTGTTTTGGATTGGACAAGAAGATCTTTTTTTGCCAAAATGAGCGGTATTGCTTTTGCCTGTACCGGGGTCATTGTGCTGAAGCCAAGGGTAGTGAGCCGTTCGATGAGAGAAGAGGGGATTTGTGGAAGAGTTGTAAAAGATGTCATTGTTGTACTTTGTGAGGTTGAAATAGAATTAAAGTAGGAGAATAAAAGGTGCGGACACCAGTCCGCAGAGAATTACGCTTTGCTTTTTCTGTAATCCATGATCATTTT
>CAYPWA010000057.1:0-6699 GCA_964414325.1 uncultured Sulfurovum sp.
CCTGTACCAACGAAGATCCTGCCAAAAAACTGCGTCTTATAGAAGCGCACAAGGCACAGAAAAAAGCGGTCAAGCGTCTCAAAAAGAGACTCAAAGAAAATTATGTGAAACGTGATATGGTCAAGAAGATTGTCGCGGCATGGATCATTACCGTACCTGCGGCAGCAGTGCTGTCGGCACTGATCTTCTATGTGCTCAAGGGGGTTGGCGGATAATTGTCTCGTATTTGTCACCAAAATGTTACCGGTTCGTATTATGATACGGGTATGCAAAAGAAGAATATTGAGATCGTAGTGATCGAAGATGAACCGGATATTTTGGAATTGATCGAGTACCACCTGCAAAAAGAGGGGTATGATGTGACGGGTTTTCTCTCTACGGAGAGTGTCGAGCGCTTTTTAGAGGAGGAGAATCCCGGCTTGATGATCGTTGACAGAAACCTTCCCAATATCGAGGGGAGCCGCTTTGTGGTGCAGATGCGTCAACTGGGGTACGATATCCCCGTGATGTTCCTTAGTGCAAGGGATAAGGACAGTGATATTGAAGAGGGGTTTCTCTCCGGCGGGGATGACTATATGACCAAACCCTTCAACCCCAAAGAGCTACTGCTGCGTATTCATGCGATTCTAAAGCGAAGCGGAGATATTAGCAATGGGAAGATCAAGTATCGCGATATTGTGATGGATCTTCACGGAAGAGAAGTGCTAGTGGACAATATACCCGTAGACTTGACCAATCTTGAGTTTAAACTGCTTCATACCTTTATCAAGATGCCCAAACAAGCGTTAGACAGAGACTACCTGCGTGATGAGGTGTGGGGAGATGAGAGCGCTGATTTTCACGACAAGACGATCAATGTCGCGATGAACCGGCTCAAACGCAAACTTGATCCCGAGGGCGAAAAAGCGTATTTCGCACCCGTATGGGGTGTGGGCTACAAGCTTGTGTAGGCGTTATGCACTGATCCTTCCTAGATTGATATACCAGTCCTCCTCCAGCTCCTCACTTTGAAGGTCGGTCAGTACGATCTCGAGCATCCCCTTGTCGATCATCTCCGTGCCGTAGATCTTCTCATCGGGGATCTCCAAGACTTCGATGCAGTAGGCTTCCTGCGTGTCGATATCTTCCATCAGTTCAGGGATGTCCCATCCGCTTGTTTTCGTATTGACGATAAAGATACTTTCCATGGTAATGCTCCTTGTGTTTTGGATGTTTGATCATAAAACAGTTTGGTATCAAAAGGATTACGGAATGGTTACAATGCTGTACCCAGTCGGTAACCGTTATGTAATGGCTCTTTTCTATACTTTTGTCATCTATACCATTGGAGGAGCTTCGATGAAAGAAGAAGTATTGATCTCGGATAAAAAGATCGCCAAACTTGCCAAGAGGATCGCCAAAAATTTCGGCATATCCGAAGAGGATGCCCTCAGTCTGGTCTATGAGGAGTGGGAGCTTGTGGAGTCTCTGTTTCTTGCCCACAAAAAGGTCAAAGCGGTTGCACAGCATATGACCGATGAGATCAACTACACCTATAGGATCGCATGATGCAGTTGAGTGTTGAACACTATATGACACACCACTACCCCTCCATAGAGCGGGTACCGATGCAGCTTCGAAGGATGCTTTTTTCTGGCATGAAGCGTCTTTTTCACGAGACTCAGATCAACGCTTTTTTGGAGCAGAACGCCCATAAAGATGTCTTTGCTTTTGTTGAAGAGATCTTGGACTACTTCGATATCTCTGTATCGCTGAAGACCAATGAACTTGAGCGTATCCCCTCCTACGGACGTGTTGTGATCATCGCCAATCACCCGCTGGGTGCACTCGATGCGATGGCACTGCTGCATATGCTCAAGCAGGTACGAAAAGATGTCAAGATTGTCGCCAATGCTTTTCTCTCGCACTTTGACAATATCAAAGAAGTGCTTATCCCTGTGGATAATATCAACGGCAAGATGGACAAGCATGCGCTTGAGTCCATCTATGCAGCGCTGGAAGCAGAGGAAGCGGTGATCATCTTCCCCTCCGGCGAGGTGAGCAGAGCGCGCCCCAACGGGATCAAAGATACACCGTGGAAGAGCGGTTTTCTCAAGATCGCTTCCAAAATGCACGCGCCGTTGCTGCCTGTCTACATCGATGCGAAGAACTCAAAGAACTTCTATCTGCTCTCGATGCTCAACCGCTCTTTGGCGACAGCAACACTGCCGCATGAGATGTTCAAGGCACAGGGGAAGACCATCGACTTTACCATAGGAAAACCGATTCCTTACGATGCTTATGCACTCTCAGGGATCCCTCGTAAAGAGACGGTGAAACTGCTTCGCAAACATTTCTACAAGGTGGCAAAACGCCACAAGCCGATCTTCCGTACCTACAATGAGATCGCCGTCCCGGAGGATAGGCAGGAGCTCAAGCAGGCACTCAAAAGCGGGACACTTCTTGGAGAAACCACGGACGGCAAGAAGATCATTCTCTATGAGTCCGAAGTGGAGAACTGTGTGATCAGAGAGATCGGACGCTTAAGAGAGATCAGTTTCCGTTTTGTGGGGGAGGGCAGTGGCAAAAAACGGGATATTGATACCTATGACTTCTACTATCAGCACCTGATTATCTGGGATGAGGAGGCGCTGGAGATCGCCGGAGCCTACCGCATAGGCGTATGTGCACGGATTATCGAGGATTTCGATGTGGACGGGCTCTATACGGAAAGCCTCTTCGAATTTGAGCCGCCCTTCGAACACTATATGGAGCGTTCGCTGGAGCTTGGTCGCAGTTTCGTACAGCCGAAATACTGGAACTCCAGAGCACTGGACTACCTCTGGCAGGGGATCGGTGCATTTGTACGACGGCATCCGCAGATACGGTTCCTTTTTGGTGCGGTTAGCCTGAGCGACAGCTTCAGTGCCAAAGCCAAAGGGATGATGGTGTGGTTCTTTTCACACTACTTTGGCGTAAAAGAGAAACTTGTGTCGCACAAGAACCCCTATACGCTTCCGCCGGATGTAGAGATGTACTGCCGGGGGATCTTTGCGGGAGATGACTACCGAAACGATATGCGCAAGCTCAAGGAGGAGCTGGGCTTCATGGGCTATACTGTACCTACTCTCTACAAACAGTATGCGGAGATCTGCGAACCGGGCGGGGTACAGTTCTTTGATTTTGGGTATGACAAGCAGTTCAATAACTGCATTGATGGTTTTGTAATGGTAGATCTGAGCTGTTTGACCCCTGCCAAACGCAAGCGTTATCTGGAAGTGTGAGAGGGTAATACTTTTGTAACCAATTTGTTTTACAATACCGCCATACCAAGACAGACAGTGTTTTGGAAAAAAACATTTGAAGGAAAATCATGACATTCAAAAAGATCGTTACAGCAGCGGTTGCTGCTTCTGTCGCACTGACTGCAGTCCATGCAGACGAACTAAAAGGGAGAGGTGCTTCTTTCCCCGGACCGGTATACAAAGCGTGGACATCCGAGTATTTCGCTGCCACAGGCAAAAAGGTCAACTATACGCCGACAGGGTCTGGTGACGGGATCAAGTCTATTAAGAAAAGAATGGTCGACTTCGCAGGTTCGGACAAGCCTCTCAAGCCAAAAGCATTGAGAAAAGCGAAACTCTATATGTTCCCAGCCGTTGTAGGATCTATCGTACTGGCCTACAATCTTGACGGTGTCAAAGACGGTGAGCTGAAGCTTTCCCGTGCAGCGATCGATGCGATCTTCGGTGGAAAAGCGAAGTTCTGGGATGATGCGATCATCACTAAGGACAATGCAGGGCTGAAACTGCCTCACGAGCCTATCACTACGTGTGTCAGAGCGGATAAGTCCGGTACGACATTCAACTTCACTTACTTCCTCAACAAGATCAATCCGGAAGTCAAAGTAAGTAAAAAGCCTACTTGGAAAGCGGCAAAAGTCGTTGCGGGTAAATCCAACTCCGGTGTCTCTGCGAACATTCAGCAGATCAAAGGCTCGATCGGGTATATCGAATACTCTTACAAAACAAAGCTTGGTCTGCCTGCTGCACAGGTAGAGAACAAAGAGGGACACTTCATCAATCCGACTGTCAAGTCTTTCCAGGATGCGGCGAAGTATGCTTCATGGACACCTGAAAATGACTTCTATGCGGTTATCGGCGACCCTGCGGGAGCGACATCCTACCCTATTGTTGCGGCAACATTCATTTTGCTTCCCGAAGAGAAGAAAGAGACCAACAAAGAAGTAACGGCATTCTTCGACTGGGCATTCAAAAACGGTGACAAAGCGGCAGCGGATCTCGGATATGTACCGCTTCCCGCTTCTACCAAAGATGCGATCAGAGGATACTGGGCATCCAAAGGGATCAAGTAATCTCTCCTTATTCTCTCCCAAGCCCGAACGCTTCCTCTTCGGGCGATGGGTTGAGGTAGCCAAGGTAGGCTGTTTTGTAAACTTTTCCTTTTTTCAGTCTCCACCCCCCTCCTTGGTTACCTCAAGCCATTACATTACTCCTCTTCAATCACCTTCATTCGTAATCAAAATGTAATAAACTTATAGTAAAATCACGCTACTCCACTCCGGACATATTTGGAGATCGATAAAGGTAATGCATGAGCGGTAAACTTTTTAGAAATTTCTCTTTTTTCTCAGCAACACTCTCATTCTTTCTGTTAGTGGGTATCTTCGCAGTTCTCTTTACCTATGCACAGGACGCGATGCATACTTTCGGCATTGATTTTCTCTGGACTGAGCAGTGGGAGCCCGGAGAAGATGATGAAGGGGGTATCTTTGGCGGATATATCCCGATAGTCGGAACCCTTTTAAGCACGATTATCGCCATGGTGATCGCTACTCCTCTGGCAATGGGGATCGCAATCTTCTTGACGGAAATCGCATCCGAAAAAGTGTCGAAACCGGTTTCAATCGCGATTGAGCTTTTGGCGGCGATTCCGAGTATTATCTACGGTATGTGGGGACTATTTTATTTTGCACCGATCGTACAGAAAGTCTTTGGGGGGAATGGTGTCGGTCTATTGACGGCGGGGATCGTGCTGGCGATCATGATCATTCCCTTTATGGCGGCCATTACCAGAGACTCGATGAATACCACGCCACCGGTACTTAAGGAGTCCGCCTATGCCATGGGAGCGACAAAGTTCGAAGTGATCAAGGATGTGATCATGCCCTATGCCAAAGGGGGGATCATTGGATCGATCATCCTTGCTCTGGGGCGCGCCCTGGGTGAGACAATGGCGGTAGCGTTCCTGATCGGATCGGTGATGAGCTTGCCGCACAGGATTACCGACCCGACTACTTCCATCCCGGTACTGTTGGCAAACAACTTCGCCGAAGCGCAGGATCTTGAGATGAGCAGTATGTACTACCTGGCACTGATCCTTTTTGTGGTCAGTTTTGTGATCATCTCCACGGCAAAATTCTATTTCTTCGGCAGAAAGGAAAAATAGTATGAATAGACTGCTACTCAACAAAATCATTCTATTGCTTTCGACATTGTCGGCATTGATCGGTATCAGCTTCCTTTTTTGGATTCTTGCAACATTGAGCTATAAGGGGATTACATCGATCCACTGGACTACCTTCACCCACGATCTGGTCGAAGGCGGTATCCGTAACCTGCTTGTCGGACAGTTTACGATGGCACTGATTGCAACAGTGGTTGCCGTACCGATCGGTATGATGGCGGGGATCTATCTGCGGGAGTACGGACACGGTAGCAAGCTGGCATCGGTTATCCGCAATCTGAGCGATGTGATGATGTCCGCCCCCTCTATCGTGATTGGTGTGTTCGTCTATGCACTGATGGTTGATCCTGTCGGTACCTATAATGGTTGGGCGGGGGCAACGGCACTGGCGATCATGATGGTGCCTATTATTATCTCCACCACGGACAATATGCTTGCATTGGTGCCTCAGGAGCTGAGAGAAGCGGGGATGGCATTGGGAGGTAGCAAACACAAGATCATTCTTCAAATCGTGGTTAAGGCAGCCAAAGTGGGGATTATGACGGGGGTGCTTCTCTCCTTTGCACGTATCATCGGAGAGACTGCACCACTACTGTTCACCTCGGCAAACAACCAGTTTTTCACCTGGGATCTTAGCGGTCAGTTCCCTTCTCTGACCGTCAGTATCTACAACCTGGCGACCTATCCCGATGAAGCCAGCCGTGAACTAGCATGGGCAGCGTCGTTCATCCTGACAATGATCGTTTTGTGTATCAACCTGATCGGTCGGTTTGTCGTAAGAAAGAAGAAGTAAAAAGGACATATATGGATAACAAACTGGTAATGGACGTAAAGGATTTCACCTTTACCTATGCGGGCGCACCCAAACCTTCTCTCAACAAGATCAATCTTCCTATCGAGGAGAACAAGATCACGGCGATGATTGGTCCCAGCGGTTGTGGAAAGTCTACGCTTCTGCGTGCAATGAACCGTATCCATGATCTTTATACGGGAAATCTCTATGAAGGAGAGATCAATCTTTATAAAGAAGATGGCAGTGTCGAAAATATCTTGAAGATCAAAAAAGAGAATGACTTTATCAGACTGCGCCAGCAGGTAGGGATGATCTTTCAGAAACCCACACCGTTTCCGATGAGCATTTTCGACAATGTCGCTTATGGACTGAGACTCTCCGGTATCAAGAACAAGAGCGAACTTCAGGAAAGGGTCGAATCGGCACTCAAGGGTGCGGCG
>CAYPWA010000058.1:0-6598 GCA_964414325.1 uncultured Sulfurovum sp.
TCCACCTATTTGTGGAGCGGTATTTTAGCCTAAAAGTTCTTTGCTGTCAAGATTTTGTAGAAGTCCATAACATTTGGCACTCTAGAAAAAGTAAAAAAGTTTTCATTCTAAAAAGTGTCAAGTGACACTTGACACTTTAAGCTGAAATATCCTATACTGTCGTCATCACACGATAAAGGATGTATGATGGCACTCAAGATGAAAGAGTTGATGCTTCTCTCCGGCGAGAGCAAATCGACCATACTCTACTATGTTAAAGAGGGGCTTCTCCCACCGCCTAAGAAGCCCAAACCAAATCTACACCTCTATGACGAGAGTTCGGTAGAGATTTTACGTTTCATTAAATTCCTCAAGCATAACTTCTCTTACTCCATCTCCGAGATCAAGGCGATCTTTGCGCAGAACAACTTCCGTGACGCCAAGAGTTTCGGGATGATGGTCAATGCGCTGGAGCTAATATCCGGAGACAAAGAGAATCGCCGATACAACAGAGAGGATTTTCTAGAGATCACCGGACTTGACGATACGCAGCTTGATGATTATGTGTCACGTGGACTGCTGTTCGAGCGTGCAGATGGTTTTAGCGGCAAGGAGGTGGAGATCGCAAGTATCCTCAAGCGGGCGCAAAAGCTTGGACTGGAAGATTCACTTCTGGATCACTATGTAGAGGCGGCAAGGCAGCTTGCAAAAGAGGAGTTCGCCGCAGGTGCCAAGATGATGAAAGCCGATCCGCAAAAGCACACGGAGCACTATGAACTTTTCTTCGATATGATCCTCACACTCAAGCCATATCTGTGCAATATGCATACGGTTGCGGAGTATCAAAAACAGTACCAAAAAGATGAGGCGGAGTAATGAAAAAGCTTTTTCAGATCGCGGGTTTTGGCTCCTATATTTTTATAGTTTTTCTCAACGCGATGACGGACCTCGGCCACAAGATCATCCTGCAAAACACCATCTTTAAAGCCTATGAAGGGGCTGAGCTGATCGTATTGACCGCCATTGTCAATGCGTTGATTCTTCTGCCTTTTATCTTCCTCTTTTCTCCGGCAGGGTTTATCAGCGACAAATATCCTAAGGTAAAGGTGATTGTCTACTCCTCAGGTGCGGCGGTGGTAATCACGACACTGATTCTGCTCTCTTACTATATGGGGTGGTTCTGGGCGGCATTTGGGCTCACCTTTATTCTCGCTGCACAGAGTGCGATATACTCCCCTGCGAAATATGGGCTGATAAAGGAGATGGTCGGTAACGATCTACTCGCAGAGGCTAATGCGGTGGTGCAGTCGGTGACGGTGGTCTCTATCCTTGCGGGAGCTGTGATCTATTCGATCTTTTTCGAATCGTTACTACAAGATCGTAGTACGGAACCTGCGGAGATATTGCAGTATATCGCGCCGGTAGGGTATCTGCTGATTGGTGCTAGTGTGGTCGAGTTTATGCTGGCACGTCGTCTTGCCAAGCGTTTCCAAGCCGTGTCTATCGACGAGGATATGCATTTTGAGGTGGGAGAGTACAAGAATTTACACTATCTTAAAGAGAACCTTGCCGTAATCCGCCGGGAGAAAGTGGTCTGGCAGAGTATCATCGGCCTGAGCCTTCTCTGGGGGATCTCCCAGATCCTTGTGGCGATCTTTGGGGAGTATCTCAAGGGTACTTTGCACATCACCGATACGGTGACTGCACAGGGGCTGCTGTCGTTGATGGGTGTGGGGCTCGTGGCCGGTTCGATGTTCGCCGGGCGTGTCAGTAGGAACTTTATCGAGACGGGTATTATACCGTTAGGTGCAATGGGGGTGACCCTATCGCTCTATATGATGCCCTCTTTGCATTCGCTTTGGGCACTAGGGAGTGCGCTTTTTGCATTTGGATTTTTCTCCGGTCTGATTGTCGTACCGCTCAATGCGCTTATCCAGTTTGCCACGCCCACCCCGATCCTTGGGAAGGTCCTTGCGGGCAACAACTTCGTGCAGAATGTGGTAATGTTTCTCGCACTGGTACTGACCGCACTCTTTGGCTATTTTCAGATCTCCTCTGTAGGGCTCTTCTATGTCGTCGCGGCAGTGGCGTTTTTGGGGATGGGGGCGACCTTGCTCATGCTTCCGCAGTCGTTCATCCGTTATCTTGTGAGGATGATTATCAGCTTCAAGTACACCCTGCATGTGGAGGGTCTGCACAACATCGATGCGAAGAAAGGGATCCTCTTGCTTGGCAACCATATCTCTTTCCTTGATTGGGCGATCTTGCAGATGGCATACCCCAAACAGATCCGTTTCGTGATGGAGCGAAGCTACTACGAGATCTGGTATCTCAAGCCTTTTTTTCGCTTTTTCAAAGCTATCCCTATCTCAAGTCGAGGGGGCAAAAATGCGCTCTCTTTGGTGACCGAAGCGCTCAACAACGGCGAAACGGTAGCGATATTCCCGGAGGGACATCTTTCGCGTAACGGACATCTGGGCGCCTTTCAGCGCGGCTTTGAGAAGGCGTGCGAAGGGGTCGAAGGGGATGCGCAGATCATACCGTTCTACCTAAGAGGGCTTTGGGAGGACAACTTCTCACACGCCTCCAAGAAGATGAAGCGTAACAAAAGCAAGGATATTAGCGTCACATTCGGCGAGAGCATGGATATTCACGCTTCCGCTTCGGAGGTGAAACGGTCTGTATTTATGCTCTCCATCCACAGCTGGCGGGACTATGCCCGTACACTGCCTTGCTTGCAGTATGCATGGATCGATACGGTCAAAGAGCAGGGCAGAGGGCTCTGCATCGCCGACTCTACCGGGGTGGAGATGGGAGCGCATCGTTTTGCAGCGGCAACGCTGCTACTTGCGCGAAAGCTCTCAACAAAGCTTGGCAGCACCCCCCATATAGGGCTTATCCTGCCGACATCCGCTGCGGGGTCGATGGGCAATATGGCGGTACTCTCTCTGGGAAAAACGATCGTAAATCTCAACTATTCCAGTGGCAGAGAGAGCCTTAAACATGCGCTTAAAATGGCGAAGATTAACCATATCGTCACCTCCAAACAGTTCATCACCAAGCTCAAAGCCAAAGGCTTCGACATTGAGGAGGTGTTGGCGCAATGTGAGGTTATATATATGGAGGATCTCAAAGAGGAGATCGGCAAGGTGGAAGCGGTGATGATGCTTTTGAGCGTGAAAGTGCTGCCTTCATGGATGCTGAAGCTGCTTTTTGTACGCAAAACCAAGATCACCGATACCGCGGCGATTCTCTTCTCCAGTGGAAGCGAAGGTGCACCCAAGGGGATCGAGCTGACACACAAGAACATCATGGGGAATATCAAGCAGATCACCACCCTGCTCAACCCGACCGATGAGGATGTTATGCTCGGTACCCTGCCGATCTTCCACTCCTTCGGTCTGACGGTGACTACACTATTGCCGCTTGTCGAAGGGATTCCCGTCGCTTGCCACCCAGACCCTACCGACGGTTTTGGGATCGGAAAAGTTGCTGCGAAGTATCGGGCAACGATGCTCTTTGCCACGGCGACTTTCTTGCGGCTCTATGCGCGTAACCGTAAGCTCCATCCGTTGATGTTCAAAGATCTGCGGATGGTGGTCGCAGGTGCAGAGAAACTTCCCGAAGAGATCCGGCAGATGTTCAAGGCGAAGTTCGGGCATGAGATCTACGAAGGGTACGGCGCGACCGAGACGACTCCGGTCGCTTCGGTCAATATTCCCGATGTGCTGTTGCCGGATACATGGAAGCCGCAGATAGGCAACAAACCGGGTACGGTCGGACTGCCGCTTCCGGGCAGCAGTTTCAAGATCGTCGATCCCGAAAGCTTCGAGGAGCTAAGCGTAGGAGAAGATGGGATGATCCTTATCGGTGGAACGCAGATCATGAAAGGGTATCTGGGCGATTCCGAGAAGACTGCATCGGTCATCAAGGAGATCGATGGTATTCGCTGGTACGTTACGGGCGACAAAGGGCATATTGACGAGGATGGTTTCCTTACCATCGTCGACCGCTATAGCCGTTTTGCCAAGATCGGCGGCGAGATGGTGAGTCTGGGTATGGTCGAGCAGGAGATCGCCAAAATCTTGCACGAGGATGAAAAGATCGCCGTAGCGGCGATCCCCGACGAGAAAAAGGGTGAAGCGGTCGTGCTGCTCTTTGAAGGGGAAGGGGAGGTCGATGAGGTTATGGAGCGCATCGGAACATTGGGCCTGAACCCGCTCTTTGTCCCCTCCAAAGCCTATAAGGTCGATGCGATCCCGGTACTTGGTACGGGAAAAGCGGATTTTAAAGGGGCGAAGCAATTGGCGAGGAAGTTGAGTAATGAGAAATGAGAATGAAGTAAAATATGCAGGTTTTTTCAGCAGGCTTGCCGTTTTTTTAGTAGATATTTTGATAGTTTCTTTTCTTTTGTATACACTAACGTCTGTCATTGGAGAGAGTGGAAGTAGAGTCGCCATAGTCGTGGTAGCTTGGCTCTACTGGGCGGTATCGTTGAGCAGGTGGAGTAGAACGTTAGGAGGGAAGCTGCTTGGCATAGAGGTGCGTAGTGTCGACGGCTTACCCCTCTCTTTTGCCAAGGCATCTATCCGTGTTGCCGTCAGCTTCGCTCCCTTCGTGCTCTATACTGTATGGAGAGATATGCAGCACAGCGCAATACCCACACCTTCCCCTACGATTCAAATGCTTCCACAGCTTGTGTATCTTCTACCGCCGTTTCTAATCTTTTTTACTGTCAAACGGCAGATGATCCATGACCTTGTCGTTGGAAGTATCGTACTTGATGTGAGTCAAAGCGCTATATATGCAAACCATACAGTTGGAAAAGCCGTCTCTTTTGGACAGAAAATAGTGCGCATAGCGGTAGTCGGAACATTTCTGCTTCTCTTTGGATATGTCATGCTCTACACCTCAGTCTTTTTTATGTTGGGAAAACATCAGCGTGATGCTTACAATGCCTCCTTTCATACCGTATATCCGGTCAATGACCGTAACGATAGCACGATCATTTTTTACCGTCAAGAGCTTGAGCGTGCGAGCAAGGCATTTATCGATGCCGACGATATGTATGATATTTTTGAAGCCGATGTAAAACGGGATTTTGCTGTTGATTGTATAGAGTATCTGCTAAGAGAAGACCATAATGTATCGAACTGGATCGAAGAGGGAAGTCGTTTTAGGAAAAATGCGAGAAACAAATATGCCGATACGGAGGAGATGATCAAAAAAGCTAAGGCCAATGAGGATTATTTGGGGCGACACTTTTATGATTATGACTTCAACGAAGTCGACAGTATCGCGCGACGGCTTGTAGACCCTTTTGGGGGAAACGGTAGTGAAAATAACCGTACATGTAGGAAAAAGATGCCGGTAGATGAAATCTATCGGGAGTTTATCTACCGATATATTGCCAACCGAGAAGAAGCACTGAAGCGCAATATGCAAGAAGAGAAATATGCAAAGCCGTCCGGCTATCTCAATAAGTCGTTTTATCAAGGAAGAGTAAAGCAAATAAAATCGTGGCTGAATATCTTGTATGAAAAACATCCGGGCTATGCCGTGTATAAAGTACAACAAAAACATTTAGCCGAGCAAAAAGAGAAAGAGCGCAGGATAAAACAACAGAAGAGAGAATAGAGAAAAAATAAAAGCACTCTGGAAGAGCGCAACAGAATGAGTCGGATACCCTATATACTACCTCAAAGGTGTGAGTGCCAATAATCGAAATAAACAGGGACTGACCCCATTGATGGTTGCTGTAAAAAATGGCTACGATTCGGTTATTAACTCATGGGCAACTGGTGGTGTGGTAGTCGATGTGTGGGCAAAAGATCCTGAAGGAAAAACAGCTTGGGACTATATTAAAACACCTAAGAATAGACATGAAGCCTTCTTTGCAAACCGTATGAATACGGCTCTGCGTATATTGGAGATATATCAGATTATAGGAAATAAAGGACATATCGTACAGTCGGTGTCCGGTATCAATAGTACGCAGATATGGATCGAAGGCGCTTCGTGTCGTGATTTTTCTTTACCTAAAAACGTCCAATGTATCGAGAGTATGAAGAATGACCATAGTGGTTCTTCTAAAGAGGTGTATGAGAAAGATGTAAAACGTGGTGTTCCGCATATCTTTGCCGCCATACAAAATCATCAGTACGAAAAACTCGAAGAGTTGCTTCGTTCCGGAGAGGATGTCGAGCAGAAAAATAAATTTGGAACCGGACCGCTATCATTTACGATTTATCAGCATGACATTAAGTTAGTGAAAATACTGCTTGAATACGGTGCCGATCCGAAGATAAAAGAAAAGTTTGGCTATGACACGATCAGCGTTTTATCGCGCCATTGCCGCAATAAAATCGATTACACCAAAATGAAGTCTCTCCTTGAAAATGGTGTAGAGTGAGAAAATCATAGGATATTAGAGCAAAAGGAGCACACGATTAACGTCACGGCATTATGAATCATATCTTACTGCTCTATTTTGCTATGTATCTTACCATCTCGATCCTCTTTACTCGTAAGCATCCTTTTTCGTCTAAAAACTATGTGGACGATACACTGGTGTTCGGTCTGTTGCTGGCGGAGTTTCCGCAGCTTTATCTATATCTTT
>CAYPWA010000059.1:0-6502 GCA_964414325.1 uncultured Sulfurovum sp.
TTTGGTTTTGTAGGAGTATTATAGCACAACTTCTTTCAATTAGGATAAAATTTCTCCTAATTGTTTCGTATGCTGTAACGAAGTGTAACCAACAAGACTAAACCGTTGGTAAATCGTGATATAATCTCTGTATGTTTATACCATCCCAAGTCCACCATACCCATTGTCGGCATGATTGTGACAGTCAGGTAGCTGATACCTTCGATCTACTCTGCTGGAATGTACACAAGAAGAACCGTACCCACCCGGCTTTTGCAGATTATATAAGCGATACATTTGGCGGTGCACCGGATTTCTTGCTGCTGCAGGAAGCACAGCTTGATAGAGAGCAGGGATGTGTATTGGCGGGATATTCGATGGAGGCAGCGGCAAATCTTCAGATAGGGGAGCGCTACTATGGTGTGGTGACTTCGGGGAGGTATGCCGCAAGCGAAGCGAAAGCGTTTTTGAGTGAAGAGAGAGAGGCATACTGGGGAACACACAAGAGCCTGCTGCTGAGCAAGTACCGCTTTGCCGACGGGAGTGATCTGCTGCTGGTCAACATCCATGCGATCAACTTCCGGGAGCAGGGGGCGTACCGTCACGAAAAAGAGCGACTCTATCGTTTCCTTTCTGACTACCGAGGTGCGCTGATCGTCGCGGGTGACTTCAATACATGGAACAGCGCACGGTTTGAGAAGCTGTTGTCTGTCACTGAGTCTCTGGGGCTTTTGCGTGTACCCTACGAGGAGAAGGTCAAAGAGATGTTTGGACTTCCGCTCGATCTGGTCTTTTACCGAGGGCTTACACTGGAGGGGTATCGTGCGGATGACGGACACGGGATCTCCGACCACCACCCATTATACGCACGTTTCAGTAAGAAATAATATTTTTAAATATCATTGTCTTCGTTTGCGTCTGTTCCCTCGATAGGGAGCGGCGCTACCGCGTTTGCCTTTGGCGTGGCAGGCGTCACAGATGCTGAAGCGGTAGGAGAAGTCAAGCACCTTGCCGCAGCGTCGGCACTGTTTGGTGAAGTTGCCCTGACGCAGGGAGTTTTCGATGTAGCGGTTGAGCCGTGCGCGTGCTTCGATCGCTTTTTGTGTATCGGGAAAGAGATCGGGGAACTTGAAGCTCAGCCAGAGGTAGAGGGAGATCTCACGCACCCTGTCTTCGGCATTGAGGAGCATGTCGTTGGTCTGTGCAAAGGCGGGCAGGTCTCGTGGAGGAATGTAGCGCACCTCACTGCCTGATTCGATCTGCCGGATATAGCGGTGGAAGACAGACTCGATGTAGGGTGAGGAGATGCTTGCGGGGGCACAGGCAAGGTGGTAGCGGGTACGCAGATCGAGATCGTATTCGTCCACGATCGCGGCGATCTCCAACATGCTTTCGATATTGGCGGCGACAAAAGGACCGTCGAACTCCATGTTGTCCGCAAAAAAGCCGAGGATCGTCGTGATCTCTTCTGTCTCGAGGATCTCACCGATGAGCATGACATGCTCCAGACTCGCCATCACCGAGACGGGCAGGGCGATGTCGGGCAGAGGGGTATGGAACGCTTTGTCGATGGTCTTGAGCGCATGATCATCCAGTGCGCCTACAAACCCTTTCTCTTCGATGCCGTAGCGTCCCGCTCTCCCCGCGATCTGAAGCACCTCACTGGGGAGAAGTTCGCGTCTGCGCAGTCCGTCAAACTTGTTGTCCTTGGCAAAGAGAATGGTACGGATGGGGAGGTTGAGCCCCATCGCGATCGCATCGGTCGCCACGAGGATCTCACTCTCTCCTTCGCGGAACCTTCGCGCCTCTTCTCGACGTACTTCGGGAGAGAGGTTGCCGTAGACGACCGAGACGCGGTACTTTTCGCTCAACTGCTGTTTGAGAGAGAGCACATCGCGTCTGGAGAATGCGACCACGGCACTCTGTGGCTCGATACGCTTCATGGGGGTAGCGTGTTTCATCATCTCCAGCGGGTTCTTCCGCTCGAAGTGTACCACCTCCAGCGGCTCTTCGAGATAGGCACAGAGCTCCTCTACTGCATGGAGTGCATCGCTCGATCCGGTAAGGATAAGATGCTTCGCAGGGGCACCGATGAGTGCGTTCGCCCACGCCCATCCTCGGTCACGATCAGAGATCATCTGGATCTCGTCGATGACACAGACATCCACATCCACCGTGGGATTCATCATCTCGATGGTGGAGCTGATGTGGGTCGCCTCCTCATCGAGGATCTCCTCCTCACCGGTGATGAGCGATACCGCAACACCCTCAGCCCTGAGACTTTCATATCCCTCCAGAGCAAGCAGGCGCAGGGGAGCGAGGTAGTAGCCTGTCGTGGCATCCTTGAGCTGTTTGAGTGCGGCATAGGTCTTGCCCGAGTTGGTGGGACCTACATGGAAGGTGATACGTCGTTTGAGCTCTCTTGCCAGCGGAAAGAGCCGCTTGAAGTCCCGGATGGTCTTGGCAAGCAGCTCTTCGCGTTTGCGCTTCTCCATTAGCGGTTTGATATATTCGCCGAAGTGGTAGAGGATCCGTCGTCTGGTCTTCTCTTTGAGTTTGAGATTACGTGAGCTCTGTATCTGCGGTGCAACAAAACGGACGATGAAATCCTTGAGGGTCTCATCGGGCAGATCGAGTTTTTGACTCATCTGTTGCATCTCTTCGAGCAGCAGATCGATCGCCACCCGGAAATGCGCGAGCATATCGTCGTTGACCCGGTTGATGTCCTCTTTGACGGGCAGGGCTTCACCGCGCCAGATGAGATTGTAGAGGAAAGGCTTCTGGTAGGATACGGAGGTGAGATAGTAGAGCATCGTCCCAAAAAGATCATGGAACTTCTCCTTCTCCACGATGATATGATCGGTCGTCTCGAAGATGTTGTATTTGCTGCTAATATTTTTTAATATTCTTTCAACCGTTCCGATCTCGATCGGTGCATGCCAGAGCATCTCCTCGGGTGGTAGACGACGCAGTGCCTGCTCGATCTCCTCCTCACTCAGGTAGGGGTGTGGCGCGGCATTGAGTTGTTCGAGGAAGTTTCGCACCTCCTCCTCTTTGCGCGAGAGGGTCTCCTCTTTGATCTTGCGTAGATGCGCGATGAGCGTCTCATCATCCATCTCCCACAATCCGTCCAGATCTACCGGATCACTGACACACAGCAGCAGCTTGGAGAAGTCGTGTCGGGGCAGGGTAAAGGTGAAGCTGTGCACAAACTCCATCTCGTTGAGCGGATTGAAGACCACATCGAGTGCGTTCTCTATCTGGTGCATGCGTCCCTTCATCCGCAGATAGTGAAGCTTGCTGCGTATCTTTTTGGGGGTGATCTTGGCGTGCTTGGCATCGATAAAGGCTTCGAGGATGAGATCCTCCTCGTGTTTATCATGCTCTATGGAGGAGAGGATAGAGAGGATCTTGCCGACTTTGTCCACATCCGCCTCATCCCTGTGTCCTTTGCTGAGCGCCTTGTAGGGCTGCGTAAGGTAGGAGACGATCAGCTCTCGTGTACCGGCTCCCTCTTCGCTCCATACACGTCTGAGTGCACGTATCATCTCCTCTCGTTCGAGTGAGGGGAGCTGAAGCTCAAGCAGCATCACCAGTTCGACCAGTTTTTCGTCATCGAGCGTGGTGATGCCCTCTTCAAAAGGGAGTCCGTGGAAGTAGTTGCGTATTTTGTTGTTGAGTTTGATCAGATATTTTTTCTTCTTTTTTGCCATAGATGCATTATAGCCAAATAAAGGTAATCGGGTGTAGAATTGTATGGAACAAAAGGATGGAAGCATGGATATTATCATCGCCGGGGCGGGTACGGTCGGATATTCGCTTGCGCAGACACTCTCCTACAAACACAACGTGACCGTCATCGACAAGAACCGTCAGAAGCTGGAGAAGCTGGAAGAGGATGTCGATCTGATGACGATCATCGGGGATGTGGAGAACCCCAAGACCTACCAGAAGCTTGACCTTTCCCATACCGATCTTTTTATCGCAGTGACCGATTCGGACGAGGCGAACCTGCTCTCGACACTCATCGTCGAAGATGTGGTCACGGTGGAGAAGAAGATCATTCGCTTGAAAAATGACGGTTTTTTGACTTCTCACGTATTGGAAAAGCTCTCGATCGATTATGCCGTTTTCCCTGATATCGCAACGGCAAACAAGGTCAAGGCACTGCTGGGATTCCCCCGTGCGAACAATGTAAAGATGTTTCACCAGACACGTTTTGTACTCGCCTCCGTACGTGTCAGGTACAAAAGGGAGGAGGCGTATCGTATCGAGGAGCTTAACAGCGAAGATATCCGGATCGTGGGGATTGAGCGTGAGAAAACCTTTTTTATCCCCGATGTGCAGGAGAGGGTACGGCAGAACGATCTTATCTATCTCTTCGGCAGCAATGATGCGATCGAACGTATGACCGAGAAGCTGGACGATACGATGCCCGAGACGATCAAAAAGGTGGTGATCTTCGGTGCGAACACACTGGCACGCAAGATCGCCAAAGCACTCCTCTCCAAGCACCTTGAGATCAAGATGATCGAAAAGGATCTGGAGCGCTGTCGGATCGCTTCGCAGTATCTGGAGGGGAGGGTACGGGTGATCCACTCCTCTCATGAAGATGAGCGTCTTTTCGAGGAGGAGGGGCTGCGTAATGCCGATATGCTCATCTCTGCTCTGCCCAATGACGAGACCAATATCATCAAGTGTTTCGAAGCACAGGAGTACGGCATCGCAAAAGTGGTGGCGATCAATAATGACAAAGCCTACTATGACCTGATGCACAAGATGGGGATCATCGTTGTACGCGGCAGCAAGGCGGGCGCGCATTTTGCGATTTTGGAGAAGATCGCTTCAAGTGCTGTTGTCACACAGCGCCATTTCTGCGGTGGGAGAGGGGTGATGTTCCTGCGCAAGATCTATGCGGGATCGGCACTGATCGGCAAAGAGGTTGGCAGATCAGGACTGGATGGTACCATGGAGATGCTGCTTCGAGAAGAGCACCTCCTCGATATAGAGACAGCAGGACGCGTGAAAGAGGAGGATATCATTGTGGTGTTCGGCACTGTTGAGGAGAAAGAGGTGATCGCACAGTGGATCTACGGACTTTGAAAGATATCGCGAGATTTGTCTCGATCATCGGTCTGGCGTTGGGGGTATTTCTCCTGAGCGTTGTGCTGATAGGGTGGCTCTACGATGAGAAGATAGAGAGACTGCTGTGGTGGGATCTGCTTTTTATTGTACTGAACGGATCGGTCTATCTGGCAACCGGCAAGGGGCGTATGAAGATGGATCTCAAAGGGAGCATCATTGCAGTCAATCTCATCTGGGTGCTGCTTGGGGTTGCGGGAGCGGTACCGCTGATGCTCTATACCCATGTGGGCATGGCGGATGCATTTTTCGAATCGATCAGCGGATTTACAACCACCGGAGCGACGATCTACAGCGATATCGAGTCGCTGCCGCACTTCATCCTCTACCTGAGGAGTCTGATGCACTGGCTGGGTGGGATGGGGATCATCGTTTTGGGGGTAGGGCTTTTCAGTCTGATCAATCCCAACGGATCGCTTGCACTCTTCAAGGCGGAATCGACCGGGATCAAGATGGAAAAGGTCACACCAAAGATCAAAGACACTGCCCTGAGACTCTGGGGTGTCTATGTTTTGATCACGTTGGCGGACATGGTCGCACTCAAACTGGCGGGGATGGATCTCTTCGATGCGCTCAACCACGCCTTTTCTACTGTCTCAACAGGCGGTTTCTCTACAAAAAACGCATCGTTGGGTGCGTTCGATTCGCCTGTGATCATCTGGATCACGACGGTGTTTATGATCCTTTCAGGGATCAACTTCCTCGCACATCTGCGCTTCTTGACGAGCAGAAGTACCGCAGGCTACAGACGTGAAGAGGTACTCTGGTATCTGGCGATGTTCCTGCTGCTCTCGGTGATGCTGAGTATGACCGATATCTTTATCGACCAGGACAGTTATATGCACGCACTGACCCATGCCTCATTCACCATCGCTTCAGTGATGACCACCACAGGCTTTGCGACACTGGACTACTCCTTGTGGGGCAATCTGGCGATCAGTATCGTCTTTGTCGCTATGCTGCTTGGAGGCAATGCCGGATCGACCGCAGGCGGGGTGAAGATCATCCGCTATATCGTACTTTTCAAGAACCTCGGTACACAATTTACGAAGATCATCCACCCCAAGGAGGTCGTCTCGGTCTTTATCGACAAAGAGCGCCTCTCTTCGCATATCGTTACCTCTACAACAGGGTTTCTTTTCCTCTTTATCATCACCAATATGGTGGTGACACTCTACCTCTTTGCACGCGGTTTTGATGCGATGACAGCCGTCTCCACCGCATTGGCGACGGTGGGCAACATCGGACCGGGGTTCGCACTGACAGGACCGGCGGAGAATTACGCCTTCTTCAGTGATGCGGACAAATATATCCTCTCTTTTGCGATGATCGCGGGGAGGCTGGAGTTCTATACGGTATTTTTGCTCTTCAGCCGCCGTTT